>CAZXNY010000157.1:0-3213 GCA_964642205.1 uncultured Caulobacteraceae bacterium | reverse complement strand
TCGACGATCAGTCCTTCGCCATCGGCGGTGTAGGTGATCGCTTCGGCCTGCGGCAGGCGCGGCATCGCGACGATGCGGAAGTCCTGATCGATCCGCCAGGAGCGGGACGGCTTCCACGGCTGCGACGGATCGAGCGCGAACTCGACGACCGATGTGTAGGTGACGAGCGCGGCGCGCGTGCCATCGGGCGCGATGTCGAGGCCGGTGGCGAGGTGGCCGCGCGCGGGCTGCTCCCACAACAGATACGGCAAGTCGATTTCGCCAACTTGTTCGAACATCTGCGTTCCGCTGGCGCGCAGTTGTGCGGCGGTTAGGCGGAAGAGTTGCGCGGGGCCGGCGCGGCGTTCGTTGAAATCGATCGGCTTGGTGATGAGGTAGAGATCGCCGTTCGGATGGATCGCGAAGCCTTCGGCGTCGTGCGCGCCATCAGGATAGCGCGCGACGACGCGGCGGAGCGCGGTTTCGGTGCGCGAGAAGCGCTGGCGCTCGCGCAGCACGACGAACGTCAGCTCGGTGCGGCGGCGCATGTTGTCGCCGATGTCGCCGAGATAAACGCACGTGCCTTCCGGACATGGACCAACAGCCATGTCTTCGGCGTCGCTCGGCGCAAAGTCGCGCACGGCGATGACGCGCGTGTTGGCGCCCGCAAGATCGGTGGCGAAGAAGCGGCCGGTGTCGCCGCTATCGTTGTGGTGGTAGAGCGCGCCGGGAAAGGCGCGCGAGGCGGCAAGACCCGAGGCTTCGTTGATCAGCGCGGTATCGAGTTCACCGGCGAACTGCGCGGGGCTCCAGCGGGGACAGAGGTCGGCGAAGGCAGCGGGCGCGGCGAGCGCGAGCGCGGCGGCGATGATGAGCGAGCGCATGGTTTCCCCCGTTTGTTTCGTTAGCGCCGGTATTGGATGAAGCCGGCATTGGTCGCGACCTTGTCGTAGAGCGTACGGGCGGTCGCGTTGGTTTCGTGCGTCAGCCAATAGACGCGCGTTGCGCCCGCAGCGTCCGCGCGCGCGTAGACGGCTTCGATGAGCGCGCGCCCCACGCCGCCGCCGCGCACGTCCGGCGCGACAAACAGATCTTCGAGATAGCAATAATGCGTCTTCGTCCACGTCGCGCGGTGCAGCACGCATTGGACGACGCCCACGAGTTTGCCCTCGCGCTCGGCGACGAGCGCGAACATCGGCTCGCTTGGATCGAGGAAGCGTTGGAACGTCGTCTCGGTGACGTCATCGGGCAGGGCGGATTTGTAGAAGTCGAGATAGCCCGCCCAAAGCGGCGCCCATTGCGCACGGTCGGAAGCGGCGAGATCGCGGATGATGGTCATGAGCGCAACTTTAGCCGCCCCTTCCCACTTGGGGGAGGGGTTGGGGTGCGCGCGTCGCTGCGCCCGGAATGAGGGAAGTGCTGGGAAGCGCGGTGTTGGTTGAAACGAAAAGGGCGGCGCTGGCGCGCCGCCCTTGAGATGTTTGCGCTGAGGTTTGTTAGCTGAGGATCAGCGCGTCGATAATGAGATAGGTGTCGAGCGAGATCAGCAGGATGTCTCTGCCGACCATCACGTAGTCGCAGCCATAGGGCGGCGGCGGGAGATAGTCGTAGAGCTCGTACGGCACCGGCTCCCAATAGAGCGACGGCGGCAGGATGTAGCCGACGCGATAGGCGCGGATCGGGCGGCGCCAGTTCGGATACGACCACCAATAATAGCTGCCGCCCCAATAGCGCCCGAGCGCATAAGCGTAGCTGTGGTTGAAGTAGTGACCGTGCGGGATGCGCCGCCAATCGCTCCAACGCCGATCGTAGCCGCGATGGCCGTCGTAGTTGTGGCGGCGATTGCCGGCATAGCGGCGGTCGTTGTCGTAACGGCGGTTGTTGTCCCAGCGGCGATCGTCACCGCGGCGATTGTCGCCCCAGTTGCGGTCGGGGCCGCGACGGCCGTTGTCGTCCCAGCGACGATTGTCGCCACGATTGTAGTCGCCACGGCTTTCAGGCCCGCGATTGCCATTCCATTGACCATCGCCGCGACGATCATTGTCGCTCCAATTGCGTTGGCGCCCATCTCGTCCGTTGTCGTCGCCGCCGCGACGACCGCCATCGTTCCAACGTTGGCCGCTGTTCGGGCCGCCGGCGAGACCTTGGCCGTTGTCGCGTGGGCCGCGCTGGCCTTGCCACTGGCGTTGCTGTTGCTGCTGTTGCGGCTGCTGGAATTGTTGTTGCGGCGGTTGGCCGGACCATTGGCGCTGGCGCTGACCATCGCCGCCTCGTCCTTGATCGTCGCGTCCGCGCCAGCCTTGGCCATCGCCGCCGCCGCGCCGTTCGCCGCCGCCATTCCATTGACGGCGCTCGCCTTGTTGAACCTGTTGTTGTTGCTGCGGCGGGGGCGCTGCTTGCTGTTGCGGCTGGAAGCGATTGCCCCAGTGACCGCCTTGCTGCTGGCCGCCGCCCTGCTGGCGCTGGCCGCCGCCGTTGTCGCGATTGCCCCAATGGCCGCCGCGGTTTTCACCGCCGCCGCGATCACCCCGGCCGCCGCCGTCGCCGCGATCGCCACGCCATTCACCGCGGCCGCGCCCATCCTGCGCGAGTGCGGCGGGCGAGAGAGTCGCCGCGCCGAGCGCAGCCAGGGCGGCCGCGATCATGATCCGTTTCATTCCACCACTCTCCCGTGCGCGGCGATTGTTGTCTGGCCGGTCACGTCACTCGCAGCGTGCATGCTCCGCGCCGCTGGCTGAACGGCACATGAACGGCGGATGAATGGTTCGTAGGTTTGTGTTCAGGTTCGCGGGGCGGGGGAATTTATCGCGCGAGCCACCTTGTGAGGCGGGCGATGCCGTCTTCGACCTCGCTTGTTTGGCGCGCATAGGCGAGGCGCACCCAGTGCCTGCCGCGC
Organism: uncultured Caulobacteraceae bacterium; assembly: GCA_964642205.1. Lineage (GTDB taxonomy): Bacteria > Pseudomonadota > Alphaproteobacteria > Caulobacterales > Aquidulcibacteraceae > JBEVOS01. The sequence goes on along the minus strand of CAZXNY010000157.1, from coordinate 338 downwards.
GCTTCGTCGAAATCGACGCCGGTGGTGAGCGCGACGCCCGCTTCCTCGAGCGCGCGGCGCGTGAAGGCGAGGGAATTGTCGGCTTCGCCGCGGAGGTGCGCGGAGATGTCGAGCAGCATGTAGAACGCGCCGTGCGGCGGGGCGACGAGGCCGAGATTGAGGTGTGGGAGCGCTTCGAGCAGGAGCGCGCGGTTTTGCGCGTAGCCGGCGCGGCGCTCTTCGCACACGTCGATGCTGTCGAGTGCGGCGAGAGCGGCGACTTGGGCCGCGCCCGGCGCGCTGATGAACAGGTTTTGCGCGAGGCGCTCCATCGCGGTGATGACGTGCTCGGGCGCGAC
>CAZXNY010000156.1:0-6709 GCA_964642205.1 uncultured Caulobacteraceae bacterium | reverse complement strand
AATGGAGCGCGAGAAACGCGACGCGGCGCGCGCGGCGGAACGCAAAGGACAGGTCGGCTCGGGCGACCGCAGCGAGCGCATCCGCACCTACAATTTCCCGCAGGGCCGAGTCACCGATCACCGCATCAATCTGACGGTCTATAATCTCCCTGAAGTGCTGAGCGGCGCGGGGCTCGAGCCAATCGTCGAGGCGCTCATCACGGAAGATCAGGCCGTTAAGCTCGCGGCGTTGGAACAGGAATGACAGAGACGCTCGTCTCCGCGTGGAGCCAGGCGCGCGCCGCGCTCGAAGGCGCGGGAATCGAAGAGCCGACATTCGACGCGCGTCTGCTGGTCGAACTTGGCGCGGGTGTGAAGCGGCATGATATTCTGACGGACCCGCGCCGCGAACTGAGCGACGCTGAGGTACAGGCCATCGCGAGGCTCGTTGCGCGGCGCGTGCAACGCGAGCCGATGAGCCACATCCTCGGCGAGAAGGGCTTTCGATCGATTGTCCTCAAGGTGACGCGTGACGTGCTGACGCCGCGGCCCGAAACGGAGCTGCTTGTGCACTTGGCGCTCCAGAACATGCCGGACGACAAGCCGCTGCGCGTGCTCGACTTCGGGGTTGGCTCCGGCGCCATCCTGGCCGCCATTTTGATCGAGCGGCCGCTCGCGACGGGCGTAGGCGTCGATATCAGCGAAGCAGCCGTGCTTGTGGCGCAGTCCAACATGGAAGCGCTTGAACTCGATGCGCGCAGCGACATCGTGCACGGCGATTGGGGTGCAGGTGTTGAAGGACCGTTCGACGTGATCGTGGCGAACCCGCCCTACATACCGAGCGGCGACATCGCCGCGTTGATGCCGGAAGTTTCGATCCACGAACCGCGCCTGGCGCTCGATGGCGGGGCGGATGGGCTCGATGCCTATCGCGCGATAGCGCCGCAGATCGCGGGTCTTCTGGCGACGGGCGGTCTTGCGGTGTTCGAGTTTGGAGCGGGGCAGGAGGGCGCAGTGCGCGCCGTGCTCGCGGACGCTGGACTGAAGCCGGAGAAACTCTTCCTCGACCTCAGCGGCGTCCCGCGCGCCTGGACGGTGCGGGCCTGAGGGCCGGGACCTGCGCTGAAATAGCCCTTGGATCGCAAGGCCGAACCAGATACCATCTTCCTCGGAATCGTCGCCCGAGAAGGGCCAGGCGGCTCCAGGGCGGAGCGCTCCAAAACGCCGCCCCCGCGCAGGAAGCCATCCGGGTTTCGGTAGGCGGCGCGGCGAGCGCAACAGCCGAACGAACTGGCCGCGCTGCTCCGTCGTTAGACGAGCGTCCTTCAGGACAAGCCGGCCGCCAGCGAGCGGCGCATTGGGCCAACGCCAGGGGCGGCGTGTGGCGGAGCTTTAAGGTGAACCTCGAATGAAGCGTCAGCGCGGTCGTGGCGGCCAGGGCGGTGGGCAACGTAGGCCAGGCCAGGGCAACAATTCCAACCGGTCGTTCGATAGCAATGGGCCGGACGTAAAGGTCCGCGGGCCCGCATCGCACATCTACGAGCGCTATATGCAGCTCGCGCGCGATGCGAACTCGGCGGGCGATCGCATCCAGGCCGAGAATTTCCTGCAGCACGCCGAGCACTACTATCGCGTGTTTCGCGCCATGCAGCCGGTGGCGCCGCCGCCGCAACTCACCGAGCGCTATGGCGACGACATCGATTTTGACGGTGACGAAACCACCGCCGAGGGTGAAGAGGGCGCTGACGGCGAAGTGCGCCAAGAGCAGCACGCCCATCAGAACCAGCAGCGCGGTGAGTACCGCGACCGCGATCAGCGGCGGGACTATCAACAACAACCGCGCGAACATCGCGGCGACTATCAGCAACGCGACCGCGGCGAATATCGTGATCGCGATCAGCAGCGCGGCGAGTATCGCGAGCGCGGCAACGGCGAATATCGCGAGCGCGATCAGCAGCGCGGCGAATATCGCGGTGATAGGCAAGACAATCGCGAGCGCGGAGAACTTCGCCAGGATCGCGACCAGCCGCCGCGCGAGCCGCGCGAAGGCGCGGAAAACGAACAGGCTTACGCGCAAGGCGGTGAGCGGCCGGAGAGCCAGGACGGCGAAGGCCGCCGCAATCGCCGTGGACGGCGCAACCGTTACCGTGAGGGCGGCCCGCGCCAGGACGGCGAAGGCAGCGAAGGCGCGCCGGAAACCGGCGGCTTTGGCGAAGCAGCGCCTGCGTTCCTGACGAACGACTGAGCGCAAGCGTCAAGGCAACAAAAAAGCGGCCCCGGAGACGGGGCCGCTTTCATTTTGTGTGCGCGCTTGGACTAGGCCGCTTCAGCGGAATCCGCTCGTTCCTCAGCCATGCGCTGGAGCGATTGATAATCGGTCTTGCCGGTGCCGAGCACGGGGATCTCAGGCAGCGGAATGATCTTCTTGGGCACCGCGATTTCTGGCGCGCCGTTCGACTGCGCCCAGGCGAGCAACTCACCCGTTTGCGCATCCGGATTGTCGCTGAACAGAACGACGCGCTCGCCCTTGCGCGGATCGCGGAGCGAAACGGCGGCGTGGTTATGCTTGGGCCATACCGCGGCGGCATAGCCTTCGACCGCGTTGAGCGAGACGGTCTCGCCGCCGATTTTCGCAAAGCGCTTTACGCGCCCGATGATGCTGCAAAAGCCTTCTGCATCTATCTCGACGACGTCGCCGGTGTCATGCCAGCCGCCCGGCGGCGGCTCGAGCGCGCCCTCGGGGCTGAGGTAGCCGCGCATCACGTTCGGGCCCTTAATGAGCAGCTTCTTGCCGCGCTCGATGCCCGGCACCTCTTCGAGCTTCCACTCCATGCCGGGCAACAGGCGCCCCACGGTGCCGTGTTTGTTCGTGGCCGGTTCATTCACCGCGACAACCGGAGATGCCTCTGTCGCGCCATAGCCTTCCAGAAGCTCCACATTGAACTTGTTGCGATAGAGCTCGCGCGTTTCGTCCTTCACGCGCTCGGCGCCGAGCACGAGGAACTTGAGGCACGAGAGCTCGCCTTGCTTGGCGCTGCGCGCGTATTGCGCGGCGAACGTATCGGTCGCGAACAGCACGTTAGCGCCGACTTCGCGCACCAGCGGCGGGATATCCTTGAAGTGCAGCGGCGAGGGATAAAGGAAGGTCTTGTGCCCGGTGAGCAACGGCAGAAGCGCGCCGCCCGTCAGGCCGAAGCAATGGAACATCGGCAGCGGGTTGAAGAACACCCAGGACGGATCGAATGGAACGTGCGCGTAGCACTGCTCGACATTCGCGACGAGATTGGCGTGGCTCAGCACAACGCCGCGCGGCGCGCCGAAGCTGCCGGACGTAAAGAGGATCACGGCTGCATCGTCGGGATTGCCGGCAGCGCGAAATGCCTTCGGGAAGAAGCCTTTCACGAGCGCGCCGAGCTTATCGGCGAGCCCTACCTTCTCCCGCACGTCCTCAAGGTAGGTGACGGTCGCGAACTTCGAGATTTCATCGACCAGGCCCTGCAGATTGCCCATCTCGACGAACCGCCGTGCTGTGAGCACGCGCTTTACACCTGCGGCCGCGCAGCCCGATCTCAGGTTCATCGCGCCGGCGGTAAAGTTGAGCATCGCGGGTGTGCGGCCAATCGCGTGCAGCGCGAAGAATGTCACGGTCGCGCCAACACCCGTTGGAAGCAGCACCCCGACTGTTTCTTTCGGCGCGGTGAGCGCTTTGATCTTGCCGCCCAGCGCAAAGGCCGCGCGGATCACGCCGTCATAGGTGAGGACGTTGCGATCCTGGTCTTCGACGATCGGAGTGCCGCCGCCCTTGGCCGCGCGGGCGCGCAACAGGGCGTCGAACAGCGTGAGGCGCGTGCGGGCGGCCTCGAACTGGTGCTGAACCATAGGGGTATGCGACCTCCGGTTTTGTCCCCGCGCGTGATTATTGTTTCACGCTTGTAACAAGCCTAGCCCGGCTCGCAGCTTTGGCAAGCAGGGGAGGTATAACGCGCTGGCGATTGTAAGGGCCCCCGGTTCGGCCCATTTTCGGACCATGCCGACGCTGATCGACAACCGCGCCGAAGAACCGGCTGACGGGCCCGAAGGGACCCCTGCGCGGCCTCGGCACCCAGAAAAGCAGGCAAGGCCCGATTCGCCTACGCAACGAAAACCGGACTGGATTCGCGTTCGCGCGCCGACGAGCCCGACCTACCTCGCCACCAAGAAGATTGTCCGCGATCTCAACCTTGTGACGGTCTGCGAGGAAGCGGCCTGTCCGAACATTGGCGAGTGCTGGAGCCAGAAGCACGCAACCTTCATGATTCTAGGCGAGCGGTGCACGCGCGCCTGCAGCTTTTGCAATGTCGCCACCGGCACGCCGGGCCCGCTCGACCAGAGCGAACCCGAAAACGTCGCCAAGGCTGTCGCGTCGATGGGTCTTTCGCATGTCGTCGTGACGAGCGTTGACCGCGATGATCTGGACGATGGCGGGGCAGATCACTTTATCCGCACGATCGCCGCGATCCGCGCCGCCGCGCCCACGACGACAATTGAAATTCTGACGCCGGACTTTTTGCGCAAGCCTGGCGCGGCCGAGCGCGTCATCGATGCGGCGCCGGACGTGTTCAACCACAACCTCGAAACAGTGCCGCGGCTCTATCTTACGATCCGTCCTGGCGCCCGGTATTACCAATCGCTGCGGCTTCTGGATTCGGTAAAGCAACGCGATCCGAAGCAGTTCACCAAATCGGGTCTGATGGTCGGCCTTGGCGAGACCAAGGAAGAGGTGATGCAGGTGATGGACGACCTGCGCATTGCAGGCGTCGATTTTCTCACGATCGGCCAATATCTGCAGCCAACGCGTAAACACGCGGCGCTCGACCGTTTCTGGACGCCGGAGGAGTTCAAGGCGCTAGAGACAATCGCTTACGCCAAGGGCTTTTTGATGGTGTCCGCCAGTCCGCTGACGCGGTCGAGCCATCACGCCGGCGAAGACTTCGCGCGCCTCAAGGCCGCGCGCGCAGCGCAAGGCTGAGGCGTGGCCGCAACCGTCGTTGAAGCGGAGCGGCGGCTTCCCTATCCCGCGAAAGACCTCTGCGTGCTCGTTGGCGATGTGCGCGCGTATCCAAGCTTTATTCCCTGGCTCAAGTCGCTGCGCGTCACGCAGGAAGAGCGGATCGGCGAAGGCTGGCGCGGCGTTGCGGACGCGGTCGTGGGTTGGCGCGCGATCACCGAACGGTTTGCAACACGCGTGCGCTGCGAGCCAGAGACGGGCGAAGTGGATGTCTCGTTGGTGCGCGGGCCGCTCAAAACGCTGGAAAACCGCTGGCGCTTTGTCGATGCGCCGGACGGAACGCATATCCGGTTTTCACTCGTCTACGAATTCAAGAACCCCGTGCTGCAAAAGCTCGTGGCGGCGAACCGTGAAACCATCACAAACCGCATCCTCGCCGCGTTTGAAGGCGAGGCGCACAAACGGTTCAAAGCGCGGCTCTAGTTTGCCGGCAGCGCCGCCAGCGTGTCCCGCAGCAGAGAGAGCGCAAGATCGCTTTGCCGGCGATCTTGGTAATTGCCGGCGTTCGATACGATCACGAGATCGCGCGACGGGATGAGCCAGAGCCGCTGACCGCCATAGCCGATGCCTGCCGTGTACGGGATCGGCGCTTGGCCCTCGGCGCACACCGCGCCGAGCCAGGTGAAATAGCCGTAGCGCATGCCGCAGGGCGGCCCGCCGCCGACCGTCGCATGGGGCGCGAGCATTTCATCGACCCACGCCGCCGGCGCGATCTGGCGTCGCTCCCAAGCGCCGCGGCGCGACAGCATCACGCCGACTTTGCCAAGATCGCGCGGCGCGATGCGCAGGCCAGATGCGGCGAGCACGACACCGGCGCTATCCTGCAACCAGTTGATTTGCGAAACGCCGAGCGGCGTGAAGAGCGCGGTGTTCGCATAGGTTTCAAGATCGGTCCCGACGCCGCGCTCGAGAATGTGCGCGATCACCGCGACATCGCCGCCACTATAGGTCCAGCGAGATCCCGGCTCGTGCGCGAACGGCTGCTCAAACACGTAGCGGATGCGATCGGGTGCAGCGTCCATCATCCGCTCGCTGTTGCGCGGATCGGAATAGGGCAGCGTGAACTCGTCCCACGCAAAGCCCGATGTCATCGTCAGCATGTGCCGGACGGTCACCCGCCGCCGCTCCGGCGTGGCGAGTGCAGCGTATTCGGGCAGAGCATCGATCGCGGGCGTATCGAGCGCGGGCACGCGGCCTTCGGCGAGCGCGATCCCATAGAGGATTGCGACGATGGTTTTCGAGATGGAGCGTGCATCGTGCAGCGTGTCGGGGCCGTGCTGAACGCGCCCGAGCGGGATGCCGCGCTGCTCGTCTGGGCCCGCCCGATAGGTTTCGGCAACCAGGGCGCCGCGGCGGTAGATGAGGAGGCTATGAGTGTTGGCGTAGGCGCCCGCCTCGATCTGACTGACGATCGCGGCCGGCGGCGGTTGCGGGGGCGCGGCGGCCTGCGGCTCCGCAGGGGTCGTGCACGCCGTTAACAGGGCCGTGCAAAGCGCAACGAGGGCGGTTAGCCGCATCGGGTTCTCCTGAACGGGTCCTTCTTGGCGCCCCCGCCGCGCGGCGTCTTGACCGATCTTGCCCAGGGGCCCGCGCCTTGCCTTTGCGGGGCCCGCCGCCTATATCGCGCCCACTTCGCACGCGGGAGCGGCGGGGCGGTCTGAAAGCGGCCGTTTCCTCCATCCG
>CAZXNY010000155.1:0-6761 GCA_964642205.1 uncultured Caulobacteraceae bacterium | reverse complement strand
TCCGGTTTGTGCGTCTGCTTGCGGAAGAAGACGACCGCGTTGTCGTGGAATGCTTCGACGATCGCGGCAAAGTGCGCCTGTCGATGAAGGTGGTCGATCAGCAAACCGGCGAAGACCTTGGCGGCGCGGACGATGACCAAGGCGGCGGTGGTGGCCGTGAAGGCGGCGGCGGCGAACGCCGCGAGCGCCGCGAGCGCCGCCCGCGCGAGAACGCAGGCAACTAGCAACGAAAGAACCGCCAGCGCGAGCTGGCGGCTCTCTCCATCAAACGTTGAGAGGCGGTCCAGCTTGGGCCGCCTCTTTTCGTTTTGGCGAGCGAATCTGTTAGCCGCCATCGGCGTCGGATATTGTGGTGCAACCAGTCTGCGAGGAGACGCGATGCGGTTTGACAACACTCGCTCGCCGGACCGGAAGAATCCTTGGCAGGACGATGTCCTGCATCGACGTGACGAAGGTACCCGACTAAGCAGAATTCTCACCGAGATTCATGCGCCGGCCCGAGTCACGGTCGAGGCAGAATATGGTCAGGGCAAGACATTCTTGCTGGATCGTGTGGCGCTGGAGTTGGAACAAACCGGCGCGCTCGTCGTGCGGCTAAACGCGTGGACCGACAATGTTGTAGGTGAACCGAGCGCAGCAATTGCTGGAGCCCTGATCGATACTCTTTCCACCCGGGGTCTGAGCCAACTTCCCGCGTCAGCGGACAAGCTCTTTCGCCGGATACTTGCCGTCGCTCCTAAGCTCTCGCTGAAGGCCGTCTCGAACGGTGCTTCTGGTGGAATTGGTTTGAATGAAGTTGCCGGGACGGTCACAGCCGAGCCCGGCAATCCTTGGGTGCCCATCCGTCCGAGTGAGATTGCTGACGCGAGAGAGGCGATAAAGGCTGAAATCCGATCGCTTCACGCCCAGACAAACCCCGACAATCCGCCGCGGGTGTACTTAATCGTCGACGATCTGGATCGCTGTCGGCCGGATGAGTTGATTGAATTCATGGAGCGCGCGCGTCATGTGTTTGATCTTGAGAACTGGGTGTTTGTGTTTGCTGTCAGTCCCGAAGCGCTGTCCGGCAGCGTGAATCGCGTGTACGGAATTACAGGCGCAGACGCATTCTTGCGAAGATTCGTCGATTACCGGTATCCGCTGTCGCCGCCATCGCTCGAACAGTACCTTCGAAGCTGGCTGGTATCGAATGGCTACTCAGTGGGGGACGGTGCGCACTTCTCCACCCTCAATGCGCTTGCCATCTCGATGGCTTCACAAAACTGGCGAGCCAACCCGCGAGCGGGGCTTCGCGATTTAGACAAGGCCTTTCCGCCATTAGGCAAGTGTTTGGAAGCGCTTGTAAGTGACAGGCAAATACTCATGCCTCTGCTTTTGTCATTGTTCTTTTACAGGCACTTTCATCGAGCCGAGTACGACGCAAACACGCATCGCAACATAGCGTTTAGGTTGCCACAGCAAAAGGCTTTCACGCTGGCACTGTATGCGCCGGCCGCTGCGGATAAGTACGCGGATCTGATGAACGGAAGTGTACTATCTGCTCGGGGCATGTTGGATGCGCGTCGAGCACATTCACTTACAGATCACGAGAGCCAAATGCTAATGAGCTCTCTTGAATGGTCTTCTGGTCGCACGGAAGAGGAATGCGCTGGTGCGAAAATTGTGCAGCATCACAGACGCGCTATTCGCGAGTTACTTGGATGAAAAGAGGCGGTCCATCACTGGGCCGCCTCTTTGCGTTTCTGCGCTAGCGCTGTTGATCCTCGCGCTGGCGTTGCGGGTTTTTCGGATCCCGATCGTTCACGCCGGGGCGCTCTTGATCGCGTTCCTGGCCTGGCCGGCGCGGATCCTGTTGCTGTTGCTGCCTCGGATCGGCCTGACCGCCTTGCTGATCTTTGCGCTGCGGCGGGTTGTTTTGTTGGTTGGCCATTGGAGTCGTGTTCCTCTTCGTGGCGAGCGCAGCGTTCTTGCTGCGTGTGTATCAACGATTTCGCGTAGACGGCGTTCCGGAGCGCGCGTGTGTTCCAGCAGTGTCAGCGCGGCCGTTCCGGCTGCTTGGAACCGGTCTTTTCCGGCGGCGCGCTCTTAGGCCCGCCCTTCGCGTCCTTCGGCATTTTGCCGTCGTCCTGACGGCCTTCGTTCTGCGGGTTTCGTCCACCCATCTCGCTCACTCCTGTGTTCGGAGTTCAGCGGCTGCTGTGCTCTTCGTCTTCAGCGTTGCGCGCAGCATATGTGTGCAAGATTCCGCCTGCCGCGGAGCCGAGCGCGATGCCAATCGCAACGCCCATGCCGATGCCAACGTCGTTGCTCGCGGCGCTGATCATTGCGCCGACCGCCACGCCGATTGCGATGCAGACCGCCAAACTGGTTTCCATCCCACGCGAACGCATCGTGCGCCTCCCGGGTTGCAAGCCGCGCTGCTAAGCGCGCGCGGCGATCTCTTCACTCACCGTCCAAAGCCGCTCCGCCGCGGCGCGGTCGCGCGCGTAAGCTGCCATCGCGCCAGGCCGGCGCCGGTCATAAAAGCCGCCGCCTTCGCGCGGCGCTTCGGGCGAGGAGGCGAGCCACACCAACGTGTCCGCGCCTTTTTCCGGCGTCAACGCCACGAATTGCGCGAGCCGCATCACGCCCTTGGCAAGCACGCCGTTGTTCGTCCCGAAATTCGACGCGACGAAGCCGGGATGAAAGCACGTCGCGACCACGCCCGCGCCTTCAAGCCGCCGGGCGAGTTCTTGCGTGAAGTAGATGTTGCAGAGTTTCGAGCGGCCATAGGCGCCGAACGACGAATAAGCCTTCTTCGATTGCAGATCATCGAAGTCGAGCGGCCCGCCGGCGCGGTGCGCATCCGAAGAGGTCGAGACGATGCGCGCGCCAGGCGTCGTCTTGAGGTTGGCGAGCAGCGCGTTCGTCAGCACGAAATACGCCATGTGGTTCACGGCGAAGGTGCGCTCGAGCCCATCGGCCGTCTCGCCGCGCGAGACGAAAAGCGCGCCCGCGTTGTTCGCGAGCACATCAATCTTCGGCTCGGCCGCCGCAATCGCCGCGCCGACGGCGCGCGTGCCCGCAATCGTCGAAAGATCCCCCAGATGCGCCGCATGCGCCGTGCCCGTGTTGGCCGCTCTCAGTTTCCCAAGCAGCGCATCGGCCTTGGCCTCGTCGCGCGCCGTGAACACGATCCGTGCGCCCTGCCGTGCGAGCGCTAGCGCCGCCGCTTCGCCAATGCCTGACGTCGCGCCCGTGATGACGACTGTCTTGCCTTCCATAAGCGCCTCCGCCTCTGCGCTACCGCAGATTGGTTGGCGCAGATAGTCACACGGCCTTGGAGTGCTTGGCGCCGCCCTGCGCCTGGTACGCATCGAACGCCTGCGCAACCAGCCGCGCGAGCGGGCGCGCATCGTCCGGCACGGTCAGTTGCGCGCCAGAGATTTGCACCAGGCCATCAGCAGCCAGCGGCGAGAGTGCGGCAAGCTCCTCCGTGAAGGCGGCGGCGCCGCCGAACGCATCGAGATCGACCGCGAAATCACACAGGATGCGCTCGATCAGGCCGCGGCGTGTGCGATCGGCGTCCGTCAGCGCCCGCCCGCGCGCGGTGGCGAACTGCCCAGCCTTGATCGCGCGCGCCCACGCGCCAACCTCAGAAGCGTTTTGCGCATAGCCCTGCGGCAGCGTCGAAATCGCCGAGGCGCCGATACCGATCAGCGCGTCGGCGTCGTCGTTTACATAGCCCTGGAAGTTGCGCTTGAGGGCGCCGCTTTGCGCGGCCTTCGCGAGCGGATCGTCCGGGCGCGCGTAGTGATCGAAGCCGATCGCGACGTAGCCCTCTTGCTCAAGCGCGGCGCGCACCGCCTCGGCCGCTTCCATGCGCGCAGCGGTGTCCGGCAGCGCGGCCTCGTCGATGAGTTTCTGTCGCGTCTTGAACCACGGCACATGCGCATAGCCGAACACCGAGATGCGGTTTGGCCCGAGCCGCGCACACACCTCAGCCGTGCGCCGCGAATCCGCCGGCGTTTGATGCGGCAGGCCGTACATCAGGTCGAAGCTGAGTTGCTGCACGCCGGAGCGGCGCAACGCCTCCACCGCGCGCTTCACAACCGCGAGCGGCTGCACGCGGCCGATCGCTTCCTGCACGCGCGGCGTGAGATCCTGCACGCCGAGCGAGGCGCGCGTCACGCCGAGCCGCCCATAAGTTTCGGCCTGCGCCGCCGTCAGCGTGCGCGGGTCAAGCTCGATCGCGTGCTCTTCGATGTCGTAAAGATCGAACCAGTAGTCGAGCCGCTTGAAAATCGTCTCGAAGCGCTCGGCCGAAAGAATGTTTGGCGTGCCGCCGCCCCAGTGCAGCGATTGCACACGCCGCGCGGGTGTTGCGCGCGCGGTCATGTCCAGCTCGCGGATCAGCGTATCAGCATAGTCGGCGAGCGGCTCGTCGCGCTGCGCCGCGTAGGTGTTGCACCCGCAATACCAGCAAATCTCGCGGCAGTAGGGCACGTGCAGATAGAGCGAGAGCGCGGCGTCCTCGTCCAGCGCTCCGAGCCAGCGGGCGAACGTTTCGCCGTTCACGCTGTCGTTGAAGTGCGGCGCGGTCGGGTAGCTGGTGTAGCGCGGCGCGTTTTGCGTCGCGTAGGGCAGTAGGCGGGCGTCCATTGGGGCAGGACGCCCCAACCGCCGCCGCTGCGCGTTGATTCAGCGCAAATGCCCTGGCTTACGCCTCAACGCCCTCCGGCAGCCCGACAACGTGGAAGCCCGCATCGACGTGGATCACTTCCCCCGTGGTGGAGCGCCCGAGATCGGAGAGCAGCCAGAGCGCCGCACCCGCGATGCCCTCCATCGAGGTGTCTTCCTTCATCAGGCTCCAGGCGCGGCCCGTCGAGATCAGCCCGCGCCCGCCCTGAATGCCGGCGATCGCCAGCGTCTTCATCGGCCCCGCGGAGATCGCGTTCACGCGAATGCCCTTAGGCCCAAGATCGCGCGCCATGTAGCGTGTCGACGCTTCGAGCGCGGCTTTGGCGACGCCCATCACGTTGTAGCTCGGCAGCACGCGCTCGGCGCCCAGATACGTCAGCGTCACCATCGAGCCGCCCGGCTGCATCATGGGCGCGGCGCGCTTGGCGCACGCGACGTATGAGTAGGCGCTCACATCCATCGTGCGCAGGAAGTTTTCGCGCGTGGTGTTTTCCACGAACGAGCCGCGCAGCTCGTTCTTGTCGGAGAACGCAATAGCGTGAACCAAAAAGTCCAAACCGCCCCAGGTCGACTTGATCTTGTCGAACGCGCGATCAAGCGCGGCGTCATCGGTCACGTCGCACTCGACCATGAACTTGGAGCCGACGCTTTCCGCCAGCGGGCGCACGCGCTTTTCCAGCGCCTCGCCCTGATAGCTGAACGCCAGCTCCGCGCCCTGGGCCGCGAGCTGCTTGGCGATGCCCCACGCGATCGACATGTCGTTGGCGACGCCCATCACCAGGCCGCGCTTGCCGGCCATCAATTGGCCCTTCGGCATCGTCCAGTCGTCGGCCATTGGCGAAATCCTCTTTTCGGTCGGCGGGGAGCCCGGGTCATGGCCAGGGGGCGGCAATCGGTCAAGCTGGACAAGCCTTCGATATACCCCTAGGGGGTATCGGCATGTCCCCACCGCCCGCCACCCTCAACCGTCTGAAGCGCATCGAAGGCCAAGTCCGCGGCCTCACGCGCATGGTCGAAGAGGGGCGCTACTGCATCGACATCGCCCACCAGATAGAAGCCGTCCGCGCCGCGCTCGCGAAGGCGGAAGCCGAGATGCTCAAAGCGCATCTCGCGCATTGCATCGAAGAGGCGATCGTCAGCGGCGACGCCGCCGCGCAGCGCCGCAAGGCAAGCGAGCTGATCGAGCTCCTGGAGAAGACCGTCCGATGAACGCGCGCGCCAACACGCTCAGCTTCGCGACCTTCGCCGCGTGCCTGGCGCTCGCTGCGCCCGCCTACGCGCAACACGGCCAGCATGGCCAACCGCCCGCCGCGACGCGCCCAGCGCCCGCACGCCCCGCGCCGCCGCGCCCGAGGCCGCGTCCCGCGCCGCCCGCGGCGGCAGCCCCTGCACCCGCAGCGCCCGCGCAAGCGCCAACGCCGCCGCCTGTTGCAGCAGAACCAGCGCCGGTGATTGAGACGCCGCCCGCCACGATGCCTGCGATGCCCATGATGCAGCACGGCGCGCCGCATCACGAAGGCATGCAACATCATGCAGGCATGTCGCGCGGCCTCTACGGCGCGTACGCGATGGGCCGCGACGCGTCGGGCACGTCATGGCAGCCGGATGTCTCGACACATGGCGGCGTGCACGCGCAGCGTGGCGATTGGATGCTGATGGGCCACGTTCTGCTGAACGGCGTCTATACCTGGCAAGAAGGCCCGCGCGGTGATGAGAAAGCGTTCGTAGCCGGCATGATCATGGGCGCGGCGCGCCGCGATTTCGCGAGCGGCGGCACGCTCAATTTTCGCGCGATGGCGAGCCCCGATCCGTTCATGGGCCGCAGCGGCTATCCGCTTCTGCTCGCGGCGGGCGAAACGGCCGACGGCGTCACCGAACTCACCGATCGCCAGCATCCGCACGAACTCTTCATGGAGCTCGCCGCGAGCTACGCGCATCCCATCGGCCCCGGCAGCGCGTTCGTTTACATCGGCCTGCCGGGCGAACCCGCGTTCGGGCCACCTGCCTTCATGCATCGCTTGTCGGCAATGGATTCGCCCGAAGCGCCGATCACGCATCACTGGCTCGATAGCACGCACATC
>CAZXNY010000154.1:0-6771 GCA_964642205.1 uncultured Caulobacteraceae bacterium | reverse complement strand
CGACGGCGGCGATCTTCACGCCAGGACACGCGACCGCGATGTTCTCCAGGTCGATCGAGCTGATCCACTCCCCGCCCGACTTGATGACGTCCTTGGCGCGATCGGTGATGCGCATGAAGCCGTATTGATCGAGCGTCGCGATGTCGCCCGTATCGAACCACCCTTCCGCATTTGCCGCGTCCGCGTCCTTCCGGAAATAGCGCTGGATCGTCCACGGCCCGCGCACCATCAGCGCGCCCGACGCTTCCCCGTCACGCGGCGCATCTTTCCCGTCTTCGCCGACGACCTTGAGCTCAATGCCGAACTGAAGCCGCCCCTGGCGCGTCCAGATCGCTTCGTCCATCGCGTCCTCGCCCTGCTCGGCGAGCGCGGGCGTCGGCGTTGCGACGACGCCAAGCGGGCACGTCTCGGTCATGCCCCAGATCTGCAGCACGCGGACGCCGTATTTTTTCTTGAAGCTTTCCGCCATCGCACGCGGCACCGCCGAGCCGCCGATGACGACGCGTTCGAGCTTGCCCGGCTTTTGGCCCGTCGCCTCCAAATGCGCGAGATACATCGTCCAGATCGTCGGCACGCCGCCCGAGAACGTCACGCCCTCGCCGACGATCAGCTCCTGCAAGCTCGCGCCATCCATCTTCTCGCACGGGAAAACGAGCTTGCAGCCGTTGATGGGCGCAGCGAACGGCAGGCCCCACGCGGTCGCGTGAAACAGCGACGAGCACGGCAGCACCACATCGAACGCATCGAAGCCGAACGCGCCGGCGAGACCGGAGGCCATACCGTGCAGCACGACCGCGCGGTGCGAATAGAGCACGCCCTTAGGGTCGCCCGTCGTGCCCGATGTGTAGCAAAGGAACGCGCCCGCGTTCTCATCCACCATGGGCCAGGCGATCCCCGGTGTTTCCTTCGCGAGCAGCGCTTCGTAGCTCAGCGCGCCGACCGCACCCGGCTCCGTGCGCGCTTCGTCGCTCAGCATGATGAACGTCTTCACGCTCTTCAACTGCGGCGCGAGCCGCTCGACTTGCGCGAGGAAGCTCTTGTCGAACAGCAGCACACTGCTCTCGGCGTGGTTCATGATGTAGACGATCTGCTCGTCGAACAGCCGCGGGTTCACCGTATGCAGCACCGCGCCGAGGCCCGGCACGGCGTAAAACAGCTCCAGATGCCGGTGCGTATTCCAAGCGAGGCTCGCGACGCGATCGCCCGCCTTCACGCCCAGCTTCCGGAGCGCCTTGGCCGCCTGCTCCGTGCGCGTCAGGCAACGCGCGTAGTCGTAGCGCCAGACCGGCTCTTCCACGAGCCGCGAGACAATCTCGCGCTGGCCATGCGCGGTGGCGGCGAACTTCAAAATGTCGATGATCTGCAGCGGCGTTGTCTGCATCAGCCCGGGGATCATGCGCCTCGTTTCCTCTGGTTTGCCGCATCGTTCGGCGCGGAGCGGCGCCCGTCAAGCGGCGCTTCCCCAAGGTGCTAACGTCGCGTGACGCTTCCCGCGCCCTCGCCGATCGGCTAGTGATCCATGTAAATACACGAGATCAAGGGAGGCCTCGCGATGAAGCTCTACAATTCCGTCGGTCCCAATCCGCGCATCGTCCGCATGTTCGCTGCCGAGAAAGGCATCCCGCTTGAACTCGTTCCGGTCGATTTGATGAAGGGCGAAAACCGCCAAGCCGACCATTTGAAGCGCAACCAGGCCGGCCAGATGCCGTCGCTCGAGACCGATAGCGGCGCGCACATCGCCGAAGTCACGGTGATCTGCGAATACCTTGAAGAAAAGCACCCGACGCCCGCCCTTATCGGCACTACCGCCGAAGAACGCGCCAACACGCGCATGTGGACGCGCCGCGTCGATCTCAACATCTGCGAGCCGATGGCAAATGGCTTTCGCTACGCCGAGGGCGCGCCGCTCTTCCAAAGCCGCATCCCGGTCGAGCCCGAAGCCGCGCCTGGCCTCAAGCGCGTCGCGCAAAACCGCATCACCTGGGTCGATGGGATGATCGGCGGGCGCCAATTCATCGCCGGCGACAAGATCTCGCTCGCCGATATCTTGCTCTTCTGCTTCCTCGACTTCGGCCAGCAAGTCGGCCAGCCGCTCAACGCCGACAACAAGAACATCGTCGCCTGGTTCGAGCGGATGAAAGCGCGCCCGGCTGTGGCGGCGACGCCGTAGCAGCCGGAACAGCGCCTGCGCCTGCCCGGCTTCCCGTGGCGGGCGCTGGGCTTCGCTTTGGCGGGCGAGCTAGGCTAAGACTTGCCGCCCCATGGACCCGCAGCAACGCAGCATCGCGCTCGAGTTCGACCGGTACCGCGACAGCTACGCGGACGCCGTCGATCGCTCGTTGCGCTTTTCCGGGCTGAAGGCGGACTTCTTTACGCGTGTGAAGGCGCGATCGCTCCTTGAGCTGGCGCGCCGGCGGCTTGGCGATCCGGCGCAACTGCGCGCGCTCGATTTCGGCTGCGGCGTCGGCGCCTATCACGCCCTGCTCGGCCCGGCGTTCGGTGCGCTCACCGGCGTGGACGTTTCCGCAGAGTGCGTTGCGCAGGCGCGCGACCTGCATCCGAGCGTCGCTTACGAGACCTATGAAGGCGCGGCGCTCCCGTTCGCGAATGAGGCGTTCGATCTCGCCTTCGCGATCACGGTGTTCCATCACATCCCGCCTGCGCAATGGCGCGAGAGCCTTCAGGAACTGCGGCGCGTGCTCCGTCCTGGCGGACTGTTGGCGATCTACGAACACAACCCGCTCAACCCCGTGACCATGCATGTCGTGAACACCTGCCCGTTCGACGAACACGCCGTGCTGTTGCGCAAGCGCGAGACGCGCGACCTCGTTGCGGCCGCAGGCTTCACCCGCATCGAAGCGAAATCGTTGCTGACCTTTCCTCCGGCCGGCGCACTGGGGCGCGCGATCGATGGCGTGTTCGCGGACCTTCCGCTTGGCGCCCAGTACTACGTGGCGGCCACGGCGCCATGATCGGCAAAGCGAGCCTCGCGCTCCCGCAGGTCTACCAAACGTTTCAGGAACTCGGCGGCTTCTTCGGCGCGCGCGTCAAAGCCATCGCGGACTATCTGCCGCTGAAACCCGGCGCGCGCGTGATCGATATCGGCTGCGGGCCTGGGCACATCGCAGCGAGATTGCCGGCGGACATCGACTACATCGGCTTTGATACGGATGCGGACTACATCGCCTTCGCACAGCGCACCTTCGGCGGCCCGCGCCGCGCGTTTCACTACGCCCTCTTCGACGCTGCGCGCGCGAGAGAATTTGCGACAGCCGACGCCGTGATGATGAACGGCGTCCTCCATCACATGAGCGATGATGATGCGCGCACCACGCTCGACGCCATCGCTCAAGCGCTCGCGCCCGATGGCGTGCTCTTCACGCTCGACGGGGCCTATCGCGCAGGCCAATCCGCACTCGTCAAATGGCTGCTCGACAATGACCGAGGTGAACACGTCCGTCCTGCCGCGGCGTATGCCGACCTGATCAAGCCCGCCCTGCCGTCCGTCGCGATGCACCTGCGCGAAGATCTCTCGCGCGTGCCGTACACCTACGCGATCTGCATCGCGCGCAAGGCGCCGGAAGCGGCATGAGCTCGCCCATAGTGCAACAGTTTCGCGCCGTGTTGTCGCGCCGCGATCCCGTCGCGCTCGCCGCGCTCATCGGCCTGCCGTTTCTCGCCGCGTTCCTGATCCCGAACCCGTACGACTCTCCGGGCTTCCTCGATCCCTACATCTACACCGGCTACACGCTGAACTTCTCCGAGCTCGTGAACCGCTACGGGCCGTATTATTTCAGCTACCGCCTCGCGCACATCGCGCCGCTGTGGTTCTTCCGAACACTCTTTGGGGATGGCTTTGGCTTCGCGCTGCTGCGCGTGGCCGAGCTTGCCGTGATCTTCGGTTCGATGTGGGTGATCTTCCGCCCGCATCTGCCGCGCCTTGCGGTGATTGGCCTCGGCGCTGCGACGTTGTTTTCGCCGTGGACGCTGAAGATCGTCTCGACGCTCTATGTCGATGGCACATGCGTGCCGGCGCTCTTTGGCCTGACAGCGCTCCTGGTGCGTCTCACACGCACAGAGTTCGGCGCGCGCCGCGAAGCCATCGCGGCCGGCATGCTCGGCTCGCTCATCTGCAATGCCAACCTCTCGCTGCTGCCGTTCGTGGTTCTGCTCTACGCTGCGTTTTTCGCGCCCGCGCTTGGCCGCCTTCCGATCAAGCGACTCGCCACGGCAGCACTGACTATCTTCGTCGCGGGCGCCGCCACGCAGGCCGCGATCTACATGATCTGGACAGCGCTGATGATGGCGTCCGGCGCGCCGCTCGGTCTCATCCTCTCATGGACAGCCACAAGCCTCGCCGCCACGAATTGGGACGTCGACATGTTCTCGCTCGTCGTCGGGCGCGCGATGGCGAATCATCTTTCCGGCGAGCCGACGCCGGAAATCTTGCGGATGTTGCGTACGGGCGAAACGCACGTACTCGCGCCGCTCGCGCTGATCGCTGGCGCGTGCCTCTACCGGTTCTGGGCCTATCCGCTCACGGCGCACGCCGAGGACGCACCGGTGCGCCGAGACACCGGCCCCATCCTCATCGCCGCCGCGCTGACGCTCGCCTACGCGGTGGTCTCCACCGAAACGCTTGGCAACCACGTACTCAATGTGTCGTTCTACATCGCTTATCTCGCGCCGAGCATGTTTTTGGCCGCCGCTGCTGTGCTCGCGTTGCTCGCGGCTGAAGCGAAGAACACGCAGTCCGCGGCACTTCTGGCAGGCGGCGCTGTCGTCCTTACGTTCCTACTCAATCTCGCCGCACCGAGTTTTCTCTACAGGACCCTCGAACAGGATGGCGCGCAGGCTGCGCTGACGGGGGGCCTTGCGGCGCTTGCCGCGCTACTGGCCCTTCCCTTGGTACCGGCGACAGCGCGTGCGCTCATGCTCGCGGCGGCGCTCACGATCGGGTCGCTGCTGTTCCTGGCCACGAACACGAACGGCAACAGCTATTGGCGCACGGTCTATCACCGGGAGCTTGCGCTATCGGGCCGCGACATGCTCGACGCGCAGCGTGCGATCCGCGACTTCGTCAACGAACACGCGCCGTCCGTGGGACATGCGCCAAACGGAACGCCTGTCCTGTTCTGGCATGATGGCGACTATTTCATCGCGTCCGTGCAGAGCGGCTATCTCGCGAACAATTCCACGCTCGCGCTCGGTAGCGGCTCGACACCGATGCCGGACTTCGACCAACGCGCCATCGATCAGCTCTCCTACGGCGCACGGCGCATTGTCGTTCTCATGTCGCAAGATGTGGCAACGGTCGAAGCCGGTAAGGCCGCCCTCACGCGCATTGGCGCGCGCTTCACCGAACGCGGCGCGATCTCGATCCGCGGCGGCCAGCACACGATCTACGTGACGATGATCCACATCGATCAAACGCCGCCCTACTTCGTCGTCCAAGGCAGCCCAACGCCCCCGCGCCTCTCGATCGAGTGAGTACTCACCACGTATCGACCCACTTCAGCCGCCGCCCCTCGCGCTTGCGCGCGCCGGCGGCCTTCAGCCCTTCCACGATCCAGCGCCGCGTGTCGGCCGGGTCGATCACGTCATCGATCGCGAACGTTGTCGCGTAGTTCAGCGCCTTGCCGCGTTGATACGCGGCCGCGACCATTTCATCGAACTTCGCCTTGCGCGCTGCAGGATCCTCAATCGCTGCGAGTTCGTTGCGATAGCCGAGCTTCACCGACCCTTCGAGGCCCATGCCGCCGAACTCGCCCGTCGGCCATGACACCGAATACATCGCGGCTTGATAGGAGCCGCCCATCATGGCGATTGCGCCGAGGCCGTAGCTTTTGCGGAGAATCACCGCGAGCACCGGCACGGTGAGGTTGGCGCCGATCACAAAGAGCCGCGCGGCGTGGCGCACCAAGGCCGTCGCTTCCGCCTCGGGCCCGACCATGATGCCAGGCGTATCCGAGAGCGAAACAAGCGGCACGTCATACGCTTCGCAGAGCTGCATCAGCCGCGCGGCTTTGTCGGCGCCATCGCTATCGATCGCGCCGCCGAGGTGGTGCGGATTGTTCGCGATGATGCCGACCGGCCGGCCCTCGATGCGCGCGAGCGCCGTGATCATGCCGATGCCGAACTTCGGCCGCAGCTCCAACACTGAGCCTTCGTCACACAATGTCGCGATCAGAGCGCGCACGTCATAAACCCGCAGGCGATTTTCAGGGATCGCGCGGCGTAGCAGCCGCTGATCGGCGCACGCCCAATCTTTCGTCGTTCCCTGAAAATACGAGAGATACTGCCGCGCCACGCGTGCGCCGTGCAGCTCATCATCCACGACAATGTCGATAACGCCGTTCTTCTCCTGCACGGAGACCGGCCCGATCTCTTCCGGCGCATAGATGCCGAGCCCGCCGCCCTCGATCATCGCCGGCCCGCCCATGCCGATGTTCGAATCCTTCGTTGCGATCACAACATCCGCGCAGCCGAGCACGCTCGCATTGCCCGCAAAGCATCGTCCGCTCGCGATGCCGACGAACGGTGCGTTGCCAGAAAGCTTGCCGAGCAACTCAAACCCGCGGATCGGCCCGCCGCCTTCGGTATCGCCCGGCCGCCCGCCGCCGCCTTCAGTGTAGAACACGACCGGCGTGCGCCACTTGGTGGCGAGCTCGAACATCCGGTCCATCTTGTGGTGGTTGTAGGCGCCCTGCGTGCCCGCGAGCACGGTGTAGTCATAGACCATCGCCGCGATGCGCGAGGCGTCTTCACCAA
>CAZXNY010000153.1:0-6790 GCA_964642205.1 uncultured Caulobacteraceae bacterium | reverse complement strand
GCCCCACCCGTCAGCGCGCTTCGCGCTGCTGACACCCTCCCCTCGCGGGGAGGGACGAGGTTGCGCTAGCGCCTCCGGGGCGCACGCCGTGGCGGCGGCGGTGGTGTGGCGGTGGCTTCCGGTTCGGGCGGCGGGAGGATGTCGGTCGTGATCAGCACGGCGCGGCGGGAGCCGTTGTTGCGCCAGTAGTGATAGTAGGTCCCGGCTTCGGTTATGACGTCGCCGGCGAGGTGATCGAGCGGCACGGCGCAATTGCTGCGATATTCGGTGATGCGGCCGTTGAGCACGAACGTCACCGCGGGGCGCCGGAGATGTTCGTGCACGGCGACAATGCCGCCCGGATTGATCTCAAGGCGGCGCGTGCGCAGCGTGCGGCCCGGCATTTGATATTGCTCGGTTAGGTCGGTCGCCGCGAGTGGCGTTTCGTTCACGCCCGTTGTCACCGCCGTGCTCATCTCCATTCCACCAGCTTCGCCATTTGGCCGTTGTTGGTCGGCCGGGCAATCGGCGGCGAAGGCTGGCGTGGTGCAGGCGAGGGCGACGGTGAGGAGGAGCGCGAACTTCATCGCGCCACCTTAGGACGCGGGTTCCCGCTATGGGGAGCGCTTTTCTAGGCCGTGTGCAAACGCAACAGTGTTTTGCAATGCCGGCGGCAGCCGCTACCATGCGCAAAGCCCGGTCGCGGTCATTGCTCTGGTGGCGGGCAGACATGCAAAGGACGATCTGATGCGGCTCTTTGCGTTATCGGGCGATGGCGCCCTCGTAAAAGTCGTGATCACGACGGATGAAACCGGCGATGATTTTGTCCTGTTGTCGGCCCCCGAGGTCGATGGGTTGATCGATGACCTTGCGCGCCTGCGGGCCGCGATGCAGCCCGCCGTGCTGATGGAGCACACGCCGGTGGAGTGGGAGATGTCGCCGCGGTGGAGTGTCACGCGTGACGCGGATCAGCGCATGCTCTCGATGCGTCAATCGGGCAAGGGGTGGCTGTCGTTCATGCTATCGGACAGCGAGGCGAGAGACCTCGCGCACGCGCTGCATGAGCGCTGAGAGCGGCTAGCGCGGGGCGCATTGGCTGAGCGCGAAGATCGCTATCGGCGAAAGCGCCACAAGAACGATCACAAAAACGATCCGCCAATTGATCACGGCCGTCCGCCACGAAGAGTTCCGGCCCGAAAATGCGGAACCGCGCGTGCGGTTCCCGGGGCTGGGCGGAAAATTTCGGGTGCGATTTCGCACTGAGGTCGTTGTGCGATCCCCCTCACCCTGACTCTCTCCCCCTGAAAGGGGAGAGGGAAAAGGCGCTAGTCGATTTGGCTGTCGAAGAAGTCTTCCGCGTCTTCGACTTCGACGAGCTTGTTCTTTTTGATTTCGAGGAAGCGGGTCGCGGCCGTGCGGGTGAAGTACCGGTCGTGGCTGACGAAGAGGCAGGTGACGTCGGCTTCTTCGAGTTGGGCTTCGAGGTCTTCCTGGCCCTCGATGTCGAGGTGGTTGGTCGGCTCGTCGAGCAGATAGAAGTTCGGTTGGTCCAGGCGCATCTTCAGGAACATCAGGCGTGAGCGCTCGCCGAAGGAGAGCGCGCGGATCGGGCCCTTGATGCGCGTGAACGGAAAGCCCGCTTTTGCGAGCATGGCGACCATGCCGGTGTCGGTCTTCTGCGAGGATGAGAGGTATTCGATGAGGCTCGTGTCGAGCGGCAGGGCTTGCATGCGCTGATCGAAGTAAGCGAGGCGCGCGCCGGGATTGTAGCGGACGCTGGCTTGGCCATCGTAGTGCTGGGCTTGCGTGGCGAAGGCGCGCTCGAGCGCGCCGAGCATCATGGATTTGCCCGCGCCGTTGACGCCGAGAATGGCGATGCGGTCCCCTGATGCTACGGTGAGCTTGTCGATCTTGAAGAGCGCGCGTGAGCCATCGGGGATGGTGATGACGCGGTTTTCGATGCGCAGCGCGATCTTGGCGTCGACCTCGCTATCGTTGAAGTGCAGCTCGCGCTTCTTGGCGCTGTAGGCCTGCGTGCGCTCGGCCTGCAGCTTGTCGATGCGCTTTTCGGTGCTCTTCATCCGCTTGTGGAATTTGGAATTGAGCACGCCCCAGGCTTTGTAGCGGGCGGCCATCGCTTTGAGGCGGTCGACTTCCTTTTCTTCCAGTTCGCGCGCCTTGGCGTTGGCGACGTCGCGGCGGATCAGCTCTTCGCGCGCGGCGGTGAAGACCGCGTTGAACGAATGCGCGCCGTCCTTCCGCAGAAAGATGGTGCGGTCGGTCATGCGGTTCAGAAATTCGCGGTCGTGGCTGACGATCAGCATCGGCATGCGCCAGTCTTCGCTGACCCAGCGTTCGAGCGTGTTGATGTTGGCGATGTCGAGGTGGTTGGTCGGCTCGTCGAGGATCAGCAGGTTCGGCTCGGTGAGGCGCGCTTCGGCCGCGATCAGCATGAGGCGCTGCCAGCCGCCCGAGAGCGTGCGGAACGGGCGCTGCGCGGCTTCGTAGCTGACGCCGACTTCGTCGAGCAGGACGTCGACTTTCCAATCTTCGCTGCCGTCCTGGTTGGGCAGGCGCCGCTCCAAGACTTCCCGCACGGTGCGCTCGGCGTAGTCGGCCGGGATTTCCTGGGGGACGTAGCCGATGTGGAGGCCGCGCGAACGGATGATCGCGCCGTCCATCAGCTGGAGTTCGCCGAGGAGGCATTTGAGGAGCGTCGACTTGCCGGCGCCGTTGTCGCCTACGAGCGCGGTCTTCGCGTCGTCCAGCTGGAACGACACGTTCTCGAAGACCTTGGTCGACCCGTAGAAGAACGAGCCGCCCTCGACGCCGAGGACCGCGCGGGCCATCGCCTCCACTCCGCAAAAAGAAGGCGCGGCTTGTAGCAGGGGCGGGGCGCGCTTCCAAAGCGCTTGCGCTTTCCGGCGGGCGCGGGGCGTGCCAGAAGCGCGGCGATGTTGCGATTTGGGCTTCTTCTCGCCGGCGGGGTCTTCGTCCTCGACCAGATCACGAAATGGCTGGTGCTGGGGCCGCTGGCGTTTTCGCCGCCGGCGTGCCGGGAAGTGCACGCCGGGTGCGGGTTCATCGAGGTGTCCCCATTCTTCGACCTGCGGATGGTCTGGAACGAGGGCGTGAGCTTTGGGCTGCTGACGGCGGGCTCGGACCTCGAGCGCTGGGGGCTGGTGGCGCTGCAGGGCGGGATCGCGGCGTTCTTCGTGTGGTGGCTGCGGACGGCGGACCGGAAGCTGACGGCGGCGGCGTTGGGGCTGGTGATCGGCGGGGCGCTGGGGAACGTGATCGACCGGGTTCGTTTCGGCGCGGTTGTGGATTTCCTGGACTTTAGCGCGCTGGCGTTTCCGTGGGTGTTCAACGTGGCGGACGCGGCGATCAACGTGGGCGCGGGGCTGTTGCTGCTCGATTTCCTCCTCAACGGGGAAAAGAAGAAGGAGCCGCCCGCGGAAACTGCGACACAGAACGGCCCCGATCAGGCGTGACAGCCTGAGGGGTTCGCGCCGCTGCCGCGCTGGCTTGGCGGGGCGAGGGGGCGCGGCTATGACACGACCTGCGATTTGGGCGAGCGATGGGAGCGACGCCGGCAATGAATAAAGCTGTCACGGTCTTGGCCGTTCTTGGGATGGCCGCCACGGCGTCGAGCTGCGGGGGCATGAGCCGCGCGCTTGGCATGCAGAAAGTGACGCCGGACGAATTCCGCGTCGTCACGCGCGCGCCGCTGACGATCCCGCCGGATTATGCGCTGCGTCCGCCGCGGCCGGGTGAGCCGCGCCCGCAGGAGCTGGCGCCCGATCAAGAAGCGCGCGCGGCCTTGTTTGGCCAAGACATCGGCCAGAACGCGACCGAGGGCGAGCGTGGGCTCGTGGCGCGCGCCGGCGCCGAAGCTGTCGATGCGAATGTGCGCGACCAAGTCGATTTCGAAGGCGGCAACATCGTGCATCGCAGCCAAGGCTTCTCCGACCGCGTGATCGCACAGGGCCAAGCCGGCGCGAGCGACGGGCTCACGGAAGAGCAACGCACGGCGCAAACCGAAAGCGTGCGGCGCGCGACGGGCGGCGGGCAAGTCGTCATCCAGCGCGAAGAAGGCGAAGACAAGCTGCCGGGCACCTGAGGGTGTCGCGCAGCCTTCGCGGGTCGCTCTCGCTCGCCGCACTGGCGCTTTTTGGCGCGCCGTTCGCCGCGCACGCCGAGCCGATGCCGCGGCCGGAGACGTTCACGCTTCGCAACGGCATGCAGGTCGTGGTGATCACGGACCGGCGCGCGCCGGTGGTGACGCATCAGGTCTGGTATCGCGTCGGCAGTTCGGATGAGCCGCGCGGGCGCTCAGGCATCGCGCACTTTCTTGAGCATCTGATGTTCAAGGGCACGCGGGAGATCGCGCCCGAGGAATTTTCCCGCACGATCGCCCGCAATGGCGGCGAAGATAACGCCTCCACGTCGTGGGATTTCACAAATTACTACGAGCGCATCGCGCGCGACCGGCTGGAGTTGGTCATGCGGATGGAAGCAGATCGCATGCGCAATCTGCAGCTCTCGGAAGAAGAGATCGCCGCAGAACGCGCGGTGATTATGGAAGAGCGCCGCCAGCGCATCGACAACAATCCGAGCCAGGTGATGTACGAGCGGATGCGGGCGATGCTCTATCCGCATCATCCGTATGGTATCCCGATCATCGGCTGGATGCATGAGATCGCGCAGCTTTCGCGCCAGGACGCGCTCGATTTCTATCGCATCTGGTATGCGCCGAATAACGCGATCCTCGTGGTCGCGGGCGATGTGAACGCCGAAGAGCTACGCCCGCTGGCGGAGCGCTACTACGGGCGCGTGCGACCGACGCGCGATTTGTCGGAACGGGTGTGGACGAGCGATCCGCCCGCGCGCGGGGCGATGCGCGTGTCGCACCGCGACGAGAAAGTGCGCCAGCCTTCGCTCGCGCGGCTTTATCCGAGCGTGAGCTACACGACGGCGGAAGGGCGCGAAGCGCACGCGCTCGATGTCGCGATGGATATTCTCGGCGGCTCGGAGACGAGCCGGCTTTATCGCGCGCTCGTCGAAGAGCAGCGCATCGCGGTGAGCGCCGGTGCGGGCGCGGATACGGCGGGCCGGGGCGGCGGCAGTGTTTCTCTTTACGGCACGCCGGCCGATGGCGTGACGCTTGAGCGGCTCGAAGCTGCGATCGACGCGGAAGTCGCGCGCTTCCTCCGGGATGGGCCGACGGAGGCGGAAGTGACGCGCGCGAAGTCACGGCTCGCGGCGGCGGCGATTTATGCGCGCGACAATCAGGAAACGTTGGCGAACGTGTTCGGCTCGTCGCTGGTCGAAGGTGAAAGCATCGACGACATCGTGAACTGGCCCGACGACATCATGGCCGTGACGCGCGACGAAGCGCTCGCGGCGGCGCGCAATGCGCTCAACGCGAACGCATCGGTGACGGGGTGGTTGCTGCCGGCGCCGGCTGCTGCGGAGGGCGCACAATGAACGGCGCCGCGCTAACCTTCCCGGGCGATAACGCCGCCCCTACGCTGGGAAAGATTGGCGCAGCGTTCTTTGCGTTTGTGCGTCGTGCGTTTGAACGCCCCCCACCCCTACCCCTCCCCCCAGGGGGAGGGGCGCTGTTTTTGGCGTTCTTTCTCATCTTTTCACCCGCCGCCTACGCGCAATCGGGCGTGCCGGTGCAGGAGGTGCGGTCGCCGGGCGGGCTGACGGCTTGGCTCGTGTCGGATGACACGGTGCCAATGATTGTCGTCAGCGCGTATTGGCATGGCGGTTCGGCGCTGGAAGATGCGCGCGTTGTCGGCGTCACGAGCGTGATGGCCGACATGATGACCGAGGGCGCGGGCGATATGGACGCGAACGCGTTCAAAG
Source organism: uncultured Caulobacteraceae bacterium (assembly GCA_964642205.1). GTDB lineage: Bacteria > Pseudomonadota > Alphaproteobacteria > Caulobacterales > Aquidulcibacteraceae > JBEVOS01. The sequence continues at coordinate 934 of CAZXNY010000153.1, read as the reverse complement.
TGCGCCTGGAAGAGCTGAACATGCAGCTCGGCTTCTCGTCTTCGTGGGATGGCGTGTCGATGCAGGTCGTCACGCTCAACGAAAACCGCGACGCGGCGTTCGAGATGGCGCGCCTGGCGCTTACGTCGCCGCGCATGGATGCAGCGCCGCTGGAGCGGATGAAGCGCCAGATGGCGATCGGCATCCGCCAGCGGGAAACCAATCCGGGCTACATCGCGAACCTCGCGCTCGATAGCGCACTGATCCCTGGGCACCCTTATGGGCGGCGCACGAGCCTTCAGAATGTCGCCGCGATCAACCGCGCTGCAATCGAAGAACGCCGCCGTGCGCTGCTGACGCGTGAGCGGCTCGACATCACGTTGGTCGGCGATATCGACGCCGCCACGCTCGGCCCTGCGCTTGACCGCATGTTCGGCGCGCTGCCGGCGACGGGGCGCACGGGCGAAGCGCCGCAAGCGACGATGGCGGCGCCGACGCCACTGATCGTGCGCACGCTGCCGCAGCCGCAGAGCCTCGTCATTTTCTCGGCGCCCGGCATTCAGGACGACGATCCCGATTGGATCCCGCTCGCGGTCGCGAACTACATCCTGGGCGGCGGCGGATTTTCCTCGCGGCTGATGGACGAGGTGCGCGAAGAGCGCGGGCTCGTTTACGGCATCTCGACCAGCCCTTCCGTGCGCGATGGGCTCGCCGCGATCCGAGGCTCGGCGCAGATGGAAAACGCCAAGGTGCGCGAAGCGATCGAGGTAACGCGCGCCGAGATCGGGCGGATGTATCGCGACGGGCCGACGCAGGCCGAAGTCGATGACGCGATCCGCTATCTCACCGGCTCGTTCGCGCTTTCGCTCGATAGCAATGTCGGCATCGCGGGCGTGCTGCACTCCTATCACACGATCGGGCGGCCGATCGATTACATCAACCGCCGCAACGCGCT
>CAZXNY010000152.1:0-6840 GCA_964642205.1 uncultured Caulobacteraceae bacterium | reverse complement strand
CGCCGCCGAACGCCCCGTCGTGCGCCGCGACGGTACGCTCATCATGGTCGACGATGAGCGCATGCGCCTCGAACCCGGCGAAACGCCGGAGATGAAGAAGGTCCGCTTCCGCACGCTCGGCTGCTACCCGCTCACTGGCGCGATCGAGAGCGAAGCGGAAACGCTGCCGCAGATCATCCAGGAAATGCTGCTCGCCACCACGAGCGAACGCCAAGGCCGCATGATCGACCACGATCAAAGCGCGTCTATGGAAAAGAAAAAACAGGAAGGTTACTTCTGATGGGCATTCTTCGCTTCGCCCAAATCGCCACGCTCGGCTTTCGCAACGATCTCTCCGAGGAGCGCGCCGTGTCCTTCCGCCTGCCGCGCATCTTGCGCCGCCCACGCTACGAGGCCGATTGCTTCTTCCGCCCGGTGATCGAAGATCACAGCGCCGCGTTGAAACTCGCCCAGTCCCTCTGACCTGAGCGATGACGGAAGCAGACAACATCGTCGGCCTCTACAACCGCAAAGGCGCGGCGTGGAACGATCTGCGCCGCGGCGCGCCGTTCATGGAGCGCGCCTGGGTCGATCGCTTCGCCGATCGCGTCACGCCCGGCGGCGCGGTCCTCGATGTCGGTTGCGGCTCTGGCGAACCGATCGCCGAACATCTGATTGCCCGCGGTTTTGACGTAACGGGCGTCGACACGTCCGCCCCGATGCTCGAGCGCGCCCGCGCACGCCGCCCGGACAACGCCTGGATCGAGGCCGACATGCGCACGCTCGATCTGAAGCAGCGCTTCGATGGCGTCGTGATGTGGGACTCGTTCTTCCATCTCGCGCCCGATGCGCAGCGCGCCATGTTTCCCCGCATCGCCGATCACGCCAACGCCAACGCGCCGCTCCTCTTCACTAGCGGGCCCTATGCTGGCGAAGCGATCGGCGATCTCTTCGGCGAGCCGCTCTACCACGCCTCGCTCGCGCCCGATGAATATAGGGCGCTCTTCGCCGCGAACGACATCGAAGAAATCGCGCACGTCGCAGAAGATCAATCCGCCGGCGGTAGAACCGTTTGGCTGTGTCAGTTTCATGCGTAGCGCCCCGCCGAGCTAAATGGCCCACATTTCAGAACTCATCGCCAAGGACATAGGGGCCTATCTCGATCAGCATCAGCGTAAATCGCTGCTGCGCTTCATCACGTGCGGCAGCGTCGATGACGGCAAGTCTACGCTCATCGGGCGCCTGCTCTACGATTCGAAGATGATCTTCGAAGATCAGCTCGCGGCGCTCGAAGCGGATTCCAAGAAGGTCGGCACCCAAGGCGGCGACATCGATTTCGCTCTCCTCGTCGATGGCCTCGCCGCCGAGCGCGAGCAAGGCATCACGATCGACGTCGCCTACCGCTTCTTCTCGACCGACAAGCGCAAATTCATCGTCGCCGACACGCCCGGCCACGAGCAATACACGCGCAACATGGTCACCGGCGCGTCGACCGCCGATCTCGCCATCATCTTGATCGACGCGCGCAAGGGTGTGCTCACGCAGACGCGCCGCCATTCCTATCTCGTCTCGCTCATGGGCATCCGTCACGTCGTGCTGGCCGTGAACAAGATGGACCTCGTCGGCTTCTCGAAAGAGCGCTTCGACGAGATCGTCGCCGACTACACATCCTTCGCGCACGACATCGGTCTCACCGAAGTGCTCGCGATCCCGATCAGCGGCTTGAAGGGCGACAACATCACCGAAAAGAGCGCGACCACGCCCTGGTACAAGGGCCCCGCGCTGATGGATCACCTCGAAACCGTCGAGATCGATGGCGAACGGCTCGCGCGCGCGCCGTTCCGCATGCCCGTGCAATGGGTGAACCGCCCGAACCTCGATTTCCGCGGCTTCTCCGGCCAAATCGCCTCCGGCCGCGTGCGCCCCGGCGATCGCATCCGCATCGCGCCGTCCGGCCGCACCAGCACGGTCGCGCGCATCGTCACGCTCGATGGCGATCTCGATGAAGCGGTCGCTGGCCAATCCGTCACGCTCACGCTGACGGACGAGGTCGATTGCTCGCGCGGCGACGTAATCGGCGCGAATGATAACCCCGTCGAGGCCGCCGATCAGTTTCAAACCACCATCATCTGGATGGCGGATGAGCCGCTGCTCCCTGGCCGCCCCTATTGGCTGAAGATCGGCGCCAAAACCGTCACCGCCACGATCACCGAGCCCAAGCACAAAGTGAACGTGAACACGCTCGAGCAATGCGCCGCGCGCAAGCTTGAGCTTAACGAAATCGGCGTCTGCAACGTCTCCACCGATCAGCCGATCGCGTTCGAGCCTTACGCCGCAAACCCCGATCTCGGCGGCTTTATCTTGATCGACCGGATGACGAACGCCACCGTCGGCGCGGGCCTGATCGACTTCGCGCTCCGCCGCGCGCACAACATCCACTGGCAAGCGCTCGACGTTGATCGCGCCGCCCGCGCGCACATCAAAGGCCAGCAACCCAAAGTGCTGTGGTTCACTGGCCTTTCCGGCTCGGGCAAATCCACCATCGCCAACCTGGTGGAGCGCAAGCTGCACTCGCTCGGCCGCCACACCATCACGCTCGATGGCGACAATGTCCGCCACGGCCTCAACCGCGATCTCGGCTTCACCGATGAAGACCGCGTCGAAAACATCCGCCGCGTCGCCGAAGTCTCGAAGCTGATGGCCGACGCGGGCCTCATCACGCTCGTCTCGTTCATTTCGCCCTTCCGCGCCGAGCGCCAACTCGCGCGCGACCTCATGGCGAAAGGCGAGTTCATCGAGATCTTCGTCGATACGCCGCTATCGGTCGCTGAATCGCGCGACGTGAAAGGCCTCTACGCCAAGGCGCGCCGCGGCGAGCTCAAGAACCTCACCGGCGTCGACAGCCCCTACGAAGCGCCAGAAAATCCCGAAATCCGCATCGATACGACGAAGCTCTCGCCCGAAGACGCTGCCGAACAAATCGTCGCCGCCCTAACCGGCGGAGGCGCCGCCGATAGCTGGGTTGTTTAACGGCGCGCACGCGCTGACACTCAGCCCGTGAAAGTCGCGACCTTCAACATCAACGGCGTGAACGGCCGCCTCGAGCGCCTGCTCGAATGGCTCGCGCATGCGCAGCCAGACGTCGTCTGCCTGCAAGAAACCAAAACGCCCGACGCGCGCTTCCCGAAAGCCGCCCTCGCCCGCGCCGGTTACGGCGCCGTCTATCGCGGCGAACGCGCTTACAATGGCGTCGCCATCCTCGCGCGCGGCGCGGACCCCATCGTCACGCGCGACGCGCTGCCGGGCGACGATAGCGACACGCAGCAACGCTACCTCGAAGCCGCCGTCTCCGGCGTGCTCATCGCCTGCCTCTACGCGCCCAACGGCAACCCGCAACCCGGCCCGAAATTCGACTACAAACTCGCCTGGCTCGCGCGCCTGCACGCCTATGCCGCCACGCTCAAGAAACAGAACGTCCCCGTCGTGCTCGCCGGCGACTACAACGTCGCGCCCACACCGGCAGACATCTACGCCACGAAATCGTGGGACAACGACGCGCTCATCCAACCCGCGCCACGCGCCGCTTTCGCCAAGCTCGTCAAAAGCGGTTGGACCGACGCGATCCGCACGCTCCACCCGAACGAAACGATCTACACGTTCTGGGACTACAAGCGGAAACGCTGGGACCGCGACGCGGGCCTCCGGATCGATCACCTGCTCCTCAGCCCCGCCCTAGCCCCACGCCTCCAAAGCGCCGGCGTCGATCGCGAAACACGCGGCCAACAAGGCGCCAGCGACCACGCCCCGGTCTGGATCATGCTCAAACCCGCGCCGAAAGCGAAGCGCTAGCCCAACACCTTTTCCCCTTGTGGGAGAAGGTGGCTCGTTGCGAAGCAACGAGACGGATGAGGGGTGCAAGCGCCGAGATTGCTCAGCTATACGCACGCCATGCGCATCGTCGGCGGAGAGCTAAAAGGCAGAACGCTGCACGCCCCAGTGGGCGACAAAACGCGCCCCACCACCGACCGCACGCGCGAGTCCATCTTCAACATCCTCGCCCACGCCGAGTGGTCGCACGGCGCCGAGAACGCCCGCGTGCTCGATCTCTTCGCGGGCTCCGGCGCGCTCGGCTTCGAAGCGCTCTCGCGCGGCGCAGCCTTCGCGCTCTTCGTTGAAACCGACGAAGCCGCCCGCGGCGCCATCCGCCGCACCATCGATGAGCTGCACCTCTTCGGCGTGACGCGCGTGCACCGGCGCGACGCGACCGACCTTGGCGTCAAACCCGCGGGCCTTGGCGCGCCGTTCGATCTGGTCTTCCTCGATCCGCCGTACGCGCGCGGCCTCGGTGAGAAGGCGCTCGCCACGCTCCTGCCCGGCGGCTGGATCACACAGGACGCGCTGATCGTGTTCGAACACGGCGCGACCGAAGACATCACGCTCGACGCCTTCACCGAGCAAGACGCACGCGACTACGGCGCCGCGCGCATCCGCTTCCTCAAGCCGCGCTAAACGCTACTGAGCTGGCGTCGCCGGCGCCGTCCGCGGCGCAAGCGTCCCCGTGCGCGGTTGGATCGTCCCCTCGCGCGGCGCGATCGTGCCCGGCCGGATCTGGATGCGCAGGCGCTGGCAACGTTGCGCCAGCTCGGCATCGCCCGCCGCGACGTTCTCTTGCGTCTGCACTTCCTGCGCCGTGCGGCACGCTTCGCTCGTGCGCCCATCGCGATCGAGCGCGCGCACCAGCTTTTGCGCATCGACCTGAATCTCAGCAGCAGCCGGCGCATTCTCCGGTGCGCGCCGGCGCAGATTCAGCGCCTCGCTGTACCGGCGCGTCGCCGCGCTCCAATCGTTGCGCTGCGCAGCCGCATCGCCGAGCGCGCCTTCCACGAACGCGCGCCCTTCGGTCGATTCCAAATTCGGCAGCGCCGCTTCGAGCCGCTGTTCCGCCACTGCCGTGTTGCCTTCCGCTTGCGCCTCAAGCCCAGCGCCAACGAGCGCCGCGCCGCGCGCTTCGCTATCCCGATTGGTGCGATTGAGCCCATAGCTCAGCATGCGCCACACTTGCGCGTCTTGCGGGTTCACATTGCGCGCTTCTTCGAGCGCCCGCAGCCCGAGCGGGTGGTTGTTCGCTTCTCCCACCGCGCCGCACACTTTATAGATCGCCGCAGCAGACGGCCCGCCCTGGCGCGCCACCGCCCACAACGTCTGCATCGCCGCATCGCGCGTTTGGGGGTTCGAAAGCTGCAACGTCGCGGTGCGCACACTTGCATCCGGGTGCTGCAGCAACTCAGCCACCGCATCGCGATACGTCAGCCGCGCCGCCGCATCGAATTCCGCTTCGGTGACGCTCGCGACCTGCGCTTCGCCATCGACAGTCATCGACCGCGACTGCACGCCATCCATCGGCGCAGGCGCAGCGCCAGCCGGCGCTTCAAGCGCGGCCGATTGTTGTTCGCCCAGCGCGCCATTCTCCAACAGCCGCGCCAGTTCGATCGCCTGCTCCGGCGTGAGTTTGCCCTGGTTCACGAGGTCCAAAAGCTGCGCGCCATGATCCGGGCGCTGCACCACCGTGTCGGGCTGGTTCACGATATTGTTCACGCCCGCCGCGATCCCAACCACCGCCGCGATCACCGACAGCACCGAGACAAGCCGGATGCGCGTCATCAGCCGCCGGCGCTTGGCCGCCACCGCGCCGCCATCGATCGAGCGGCCTTCGAGCTTGGCGCGCACCGCTTCTTCAAGCAGCTGCATCTGCGGCGCTTCGGCCCGCTCATTCCAATTCGAAAAATCCTCGGCCTGATACGCGCCGAACCCGAGCGGGATCTGCACGCGGTCGAGCAGCACCGGGATGAGGCGCCCATCGTCGCGCGCGCGCCCCGCTTCATCGCGCACGAACGTCGAGTTCGCGGAATTTTCCGTCCACACCACGATGACGGCCTTCGCGGCCGCCAGTTCGCGCGTGATCACGGCGGTATAGTCTTCCCCGGCGCCCAGCGCGCGGTCCCACCAGACCGAGAACCCGCGGGACTCCAGCGCCTCCGCCAAGGGCTTGATCCGCAAGCGGTCTTGGCTGGAGTACGAGACAAAAACGTCGGCCATTCGGCGCCCCTCGGGTTTCTTCCCACGGCGTCTTTAGAGGGTTCAGGCGGCGCGGAAAAGGCGATTGCGCCGAGATGCCCCCGCCCGCCTGAGCGCGCCGTGAACGTGGTCACATCGCGCTCAGCGCCGCCCGAACAGCTTCTCGATGTCCGCGAGCTTGAGCTCCACATAGGTCGGCCGCCCGTGGTTGCATTGCCCCGAGAACGGCGTCGCCTCCATCTGCCGCAGCAGCGCGTTCATTTCCTCGCCCGTCAGCCTGCGCCCCGCGCGCACCGAGCCGCGGCACGCCATCGACGAGCACACTTCTTCCAGCCGCTCTTTCAGCGCATGCGCCGCGCCCAATTCCGCAAGATCGTCCGCCAAATCCTTCAACAGCCCGCGTGAATCGACGTGTCCGAGCAGAGCCGGCGTTTCGCGCACCAGCACCGCGCCAACGCCGAACGGTTCGATCACCAAACCAAGCTCCGCCAATTCCTCCGCGCGCGCGAGCACCGCTTCGGTCTCCGCCGGATCAAGCTCGACGACATCGGGAATGAGCAGCGCTTGCCGCCGCACACCGCCCGCCGCGAGCATGCCCTTCATGCGCTCATAAACGAGCCGCTCATGCGCCGCGTGCTGATCGACGATGACGATGCCGTCTTCCGTCTGCGCGACGATATACGTCTCGTGAATCTGCGCGCGCGCCGCGCCGAGCGGAAAGAACTCCGGATCGCCATAGGCGCCGTCCTCATTCCCTCCCCCATCGGGGGAGGGAGTCAGAGAGCC
>CAZXNY010000151.1:0-6958 GCA_964642205.1 uncultured Caulobacteraceae bacterium | reverse complement strand
GCACGCCGTCTCGCCGATCTTGCGTGCAACGAGCCCCATCTCCGCCGGGATCGCGGCGCCGAGAGCGTAGAACACCGGCAGCGCGCCCGCCTCATCTGCCGCTTCCGCGAACGCCCAGGCGAGCGCCCGCCGCTCATCCGCGCGCCCGGCGGGCAGTCCCATCGCCGTCCAGCGCCGCCCGCGCGCGCGCGAAACATCAAGAAGGTCTCGCCGCTGGGGGAGAAGAAGAGGTCCTTGTCTCGCGCCAGCGCCAGCCACGCATCGGGCCGCGCGACCGTTTCTGGCTTTCGCAAGATCGTCGCCGCGCGCGTGACGTCCTCAGCGCTGGGCGCGCCGCGCCAGCGCGTGCGCGGCGGTGCGAACAATTGCGTCAGCGCGATCAGCGCCGCAACGAACGCAACCGCGATCTCCGCCCGCAAAAAGCGTGACGCATCCCCGTCGCGCAGAAACGTCCACCAGAGTTCGTCCGTGTAGGCGATTTCGCGATACGCGAAGTAACCGAGCGCCGCCGCCCCGCGAGCGTCGCAACAATGCCGGCGAACCAAGGCAGCGTCAGCGGCTCGCGCAAAAGCCGCGAGCGCCGCACGAATGCGCCGCGGCAGGCGTAGAGCCCAAGCGCTACGGCGCCGAGCAGCGACGCTTCCTCATAGTCGAGCCCACGCAGCAGCGCCGCGAGCGCGCCGATAATCAGCAGCCCCAGCGCGGCCACGTAGGCGCCCTCGCGCTTGCGCCAAAGCCCAGCCGCCACGATCAGCAACAACAGCCCGATGACGCTCGCGACGAAGTGCGAAAGCTCGATCACCAGCAGCGGCGCGGCGTCCGCGAGCACCGCCATGCGCGGCGCGAGCGCCGGAAACGCGCTCGTCGCCAGCAGCACGCCGCCGCAGAGAAACGCGAGCAGCGCGAAGGCGTGGGGCGCAGCGCCCATCGCGAACGCGGCGAGGTGGTCGCGCCCGCGCAGCGCTGGCGGGTCCTCGGCCGCTTTCGCCTCGTTTTGGGACATCCGCCGCTCCGCGACCGCCGGTCGCGGGTTCCCGCTTGGGCGGGGGCGACTCGCGCCCTATTTTAGGGCGGTTTAGCACGGAAGTTCCCGCGCATGGCTTCGACCCCTCCGCCCAATATGTTCGACCCGACGCGCCTCAAGCCTGCCTGGCAGGGGCGGGCTTGGCTGATCGGCGGCGTTGCGGCCGCCATGCTGGTCGCGGGCGGCGTTGGCGGCGCAGTCGGCGCCGGGATCATGCAGGCGCGGATCGGCACGTCGAGCGCGATCCCGCTGCCAGGCACCTCAGGCGGCACGCCGTCTTCGTTCGCCGATGTCGCCGCGCGCGTGACGCCGGCCGTCGTGAGCGTGCACGTCACCATGCGCCGGCCCGGCGGAAATTTGCAGGCCAACGTCGATGGCCCGCTCGGCGAGTTCTTCCGCCGCTTCGGCGAGAGCCGCGCCGCGCCCCCGCCGGAAGCGGCGGGCTCTGGCTTCTTCATCTCGGCCGACGGCTTCATCGTCACCAACAACCACGTCATCGAAAACGGCGAGACGCTGTCTGTGTCGCTGGAAGACGGGCGCACGCTCCCTGCGCGCTTGGTCGGCCGCGATCCGCGCACCGACCTCGCGGTGCTTAAGGTCGAAGGCTCGGACTTCCAGTTCGTCGAATTCGCGGAAAACGAGCCGCGCATCGGCGATTGGGTGCTCGCGGTCGGCAATCCGTTCGGGCTTGGCGGCACGGTGACGAGCGGCATCGTCTCGGCGCGTGGGCGCGACATTGGCGCTGGCCCGTATGACGATTTCCTCCAGATCGACGCGCCGGTGAACCAAGGCAATTCCGGCGGCCCGGCCTTCAATCTCGCGGGCCAAGTCGTCGGCGTGAACACGGCGATCTATTCGCCGTCGGGCGGCAATGTCGGCATCGCGTTCGCGATCCCGGCAGCGACGGCGCAGCCGATCGTGGACTCGCTCCGCAACAGCGGCTCGGTCTCGCGCGGCTACCTCGGCGTCGCCGCACAGCCGGTGACGGAAGACATCGCGCGCTCGATGAACATGCGCAACGCGCGCGGCGCCCTCGTCGCCGAAGTCACTGAAGGCAGCCCAGCGGCGCGCGCGGGCATTCAGCCGGGAGACGTGATCACGCACATCAATGACCGCGACGTGTCGGACGCGCGCGCGCTGGCGCGCATCGTCGGCAGTGTCGAGCCCGGCGCGAACGCGGAAGTCACCTACATCCGCCAGGGCCAGTCACGCACTGCGCGCGTCGCGCTCGGCACGCAGCCGGCCGTTGGCGAGGAAGGCCCGCCAGCCGGCGCGCAGCAGGGTCCGCAAGTGGGGCCGGGCGGCAAGCCGAGCGCGCCGGGCGCGCAGGCGGAAGCAGGCAACGCGTCCCTTGGGCTCGCGACCTCACCGACGGGCGGTGCAGGCGTCGTCGTCGTTGGGATCGACCCGTCAGGACCGGCCGCGGCCCGCGGCGTCAGCGTGGGCGACGTGATCCTCGAAGCGGGCGGGCGCGCTGTGAACGATCCAGGCGATCTGGAAACGGCGGTCGCGGAAGCGCGGCGCATAGGGCGCGGCGTGGTGCTGCTGCGCGTGCAGAGCCAGCAGGGCGCAGGTTATGTCGCCGTGCCGATAGCGAGCGGTCGCGGTTAGACGCCAGCGCCCGCGGGCGCGGTCACCAACGACACTGTGAGAAACAGGATCGCCGCAACGAAGGCGATGAGCTTAGGCATTTCCGTGAGTTTCTAAGGGAGCTTCTTGCTCTCAAAAAAAGAGCGCCGCGGCGGGTGACGCGACGCCCTCAAAGTATGGGCACGGGAGTTCGGAGAAAGTTCGAGCGAAGCGGGGCGCTTACGCCACGATCTGCGCCGCTTGGCTCATCACCGGCATCGCCATCACTGCGAACAGCGCGCAAGCGGCGAGGATGGAAGCAAAGCGGGTGGAGAACGTGGTCGTCATGGCTGGCTCCGTTTGGCGCGGTGTCGCCCGCGTCGGCGACAGGGAGACACTACGAGCGTATTGGCCCGGCAGCCGTGACGGGGGTCACGGGGCGGCCGTCCCCTTGAGCGGGATCAAGCGAACGCCCGCCCGCGCTGCTTAGCTTGGCGCATGGGACGCTTTCCGATCTTGCCTCTGGCCGTACTTGCGCTCGCGGGCTGCGCGCCGCTCACCGCGGAACGTCCATTGTTGTCACCGACGCACGCGTCAGACGCGCTCGCGGAGGGCATGTGGGTTTCAAACGGCGAGGGGTGTGTCGAGGCGGCGCGCGGGCAGGCGCGCTTGCCCGAGCCGTGCATTGTCGTCGATCTGCGCCGGGTTGAAGACGGCCGCTGGCGCGTGAGCATGAGCGCGCCCGGTGATGAGGGGCCGAAGGCCGATGAGCTTTTGTTCGTCGGCGTGCTCGCGCCAGCAGTCGAGCGCGGCGGCGAAGGCGTCCCGCTCTACGTGTTCGAGCGCGAGGAAGAAGGCGAGGGCAGGCCGCGCTCGATCCGCTACGACGCGGTGATTCCACTTGGCGAGCCGCCTGCGCGCGAACTCTACCTGCTGCCCGAACTCGCGTGCGACGAAATCCTGCGCGACGGCCCGGTTGAAGGAATCTCCGACATCGGACGCGTCGGTCCGCTCCGGCGCGCCTGCAGCGCCGAAACGCCAGCGGCCGTACGCGCCGCAACGCGCCGCGTCGTCATCGAAAACCTCGGAACGCTGGAAAACAACCGCTTCGTGTTCGTGCGTTAGCCCGCGCGCCGGAGCTTCACCGGCGCCGCGTTCGCGGGCGACACTTTGAACTGCCGCACCAGGTTCGCGAGCGCGCGCGCTTCTCCGGCGAGCGAGTGGCTCGCGGCCGTCGATTGCTCGACCATCGCGGCGTTTTGCTGGGTGATCTGGTCCATTTGATTGACGGCCGTGTTCACCTCCCGCACGCCGCGCGCTTCCTCTTCGGAAGATCCCGCAACGGTCCGTGCCAAGAGGTTGATCTCATCGATGCGCTGCGAGATTCGCGTCAGCGCTTCGTCCGTGCGCCCAACGAGCGCAACGCCGGTTTCAACATCGCCCGCGCTCGCTTGAATGAGCGACTTGATGTCCTTGGCGGCTTCCGCGCTGCGCTGCGCGAGCGCCCGCACTTCGGTGGCGACAACCGCGAACCCGCGCCCCGCTTCGCCCGCGCGCGCGGCCTCAACGCCCGCATTGAGCGCCAGGAGGTTGGTCTGAAACGCAATCTCGTCGATCACGCTCAGAATGCGGCCGATCTCAGCGGAGGAGGCCTCGATCTTGGCCATCGCCGCCACGATGTCTTTCAGGACCGCGCCGCTGGTCTGCGCGTCTTCGCCGGCGACGGTCGAGACATCGTGCATGCGCCCGGCGTTGCTTGAGTTGCGTTGCACGGTGACGGTGATCTGCTCGAGCGCGGCGGCGGTTTCTTCAAGGCCTGCCGCCTGTTGTTCGGTGCGGCGGGAGAGGTCGTCGGCCGCCTGCGTAATCTCGCCGGCGGTCGTCTCCATGGTGGCGGCCGCTTCAAGAATGGTGCGCATCGCCGCTTCGAGCTTGTCGGCCGTCTGGTTGAAATCCATCCGGATCGATTTGAAGTCGACCGGGAACATTTCCTTCAGCCGGTAGCTCAGATCGCCCTCATAAAGCTTGGTGAGCCCTTCCTTCACGTACGCAACGACGAACGCCAATTCCTTGGTCGCCTCTTCGTGCTTGCGCTCCATCTCGCGCAGCTTCTCGGCCGTTTGTTCGTGCATCACCTCGGTTTCGGCCTTCAGGCGGAGCCGCTCGACAAGGCTTGCTTTGAACACGAGCAGGGCGCGCGCGATCTGGCCGGTCTCGTTCGTGTCGGTCTGGCAGGGAATTTCCGCCGTTTGATCTTCGTTCGCGAGCCTGTTCATCGATCCAACGAGCGCGCCAATGCGTTGTGACATCGCACGGCTGATCGCCACCATCATGAACACCGCGAACGCGAGCACGAGCGCCGAGCCGCCAAGCCAGAGGCCAAGCCCCTGCTGGAGGCGGGTCACCCGGCCATGCAGCAGGCGCTGCAACTCGCTGCCGGCCGCGCCCCAGAGCGCGTCGGCCGCAGTGTCGAAGGCATCTTCGCTGAACGCGTCGCCGGGCGCTGCTGCGCGTGCGCGCGCATCCACTTCACGAACGGCCGCGTCGATCTGAGTGAGTGGCGCAGTGAGCGCCGCGCGCGTGCCGCCATCCGCATTGCCGGCGATGGCCGATTCAACGTCAGCACGGATCGTTGCATGCGTGCTGGAGAGGTGATCTAGCGCGACAGCGAGCGCCTCGGCGCGTCCTTCACCTGTCATCGCGACAGCTTCCGCGACGTCGCCAACAGCGTCATGCAGCGCCGGCAAACGAAGCACGACAAGATCCATCACGTAGTAGGAATCGAGGTCGGGATCCAAGGTGAGGTTCGATGCATCGGCAACTTCGACGAACAGCGCTTGGCCCTTTTCGCGGCGCAGCGCCGGTTCGCTCTCGCTCAAAAACGCCTGCGCCGCGTCCGAAACGCCAAAATCCGGATCCCACTGCGCCCGCGTCGTATCGTAGGCGCGTTGCATCGAAGGATTTTCGCCCTCGAACATCGGCCACGCGGCGTCGATGTAGTCGGCCCCGTGCAATTCGCGCTCCGCAAAGCGAATGTCTTTCAGGCTTTGGTCGATGAAGAGGCCTGCGAACATCGCGGTGGGCACAACCATCACGCCGCCGATCAACGCCAGACGCCCGCCCACACTCATGTTCTTGTGAATCGTTTTCAACATGACGCGCCTCATCTACGTAACGAGGCTGTGATCGCGCACGGCTCGTAAATGAAGTGATACAACCTGTGCGCGGACTGCGCTTTGTCGCGGCTTGGCGCGACCCACGCTGAGACTCGTGCGAGCGGCCTATGCCGTTCGTGCGAGGCGCTACCAGCGCATCTTCGCGACGGCGTTGGCGATCTGTGCGTGGAGATCGCCTTGCTTGTAGCGGAGCGACGCGACGCCGGCGTTGGCTGCGGCTTCGATGTCCTTGTCACTGTCGCCGACCATCAGCGCGCGCAGCGGATCGATGGGGTGCTCGCGCATGGCGCGCAACAGCATGCCGGGATTGGGCTTGCGGTCCGGGTGATCGGGATGGCGGTAGCGTGCGTCCTGCGCGGTCTCGTGATGCGGCGCGAAATAGATCGCGTCGATGTGCGCGTCTTCGCGCGCGAGATCGGCCTGCATGTGCGCGTGGAACGCGTGCATGGCGGCTTCGTCGTAGAGGCCGCGGCCGATGCCGGCCTGGTTGGTGACGATTATGGCGAGCCAGCCGCGCGCATTGGCCATCTTAACCGCATCGATGGCGCCGGGTATCCAGACGAGGTTCTCGGGTTTGTGCGCGTAGCCGATCTCGGTGTTGAGCGTGCCGTCCCGGTCGAGCAAGAGCGCCGGCTTGAGGTTTGTGTGCGGGACGTGGCCTTCGAGGCGCGCCAGAACCTGTTCGCCGATCGCGAGCGAGGAGGTGAGGCCGGGCGATTCGATGCCGAAGAGATTGACGAGACCGCGCACGCCGTGCGCCTCGGCGCCATCGATGCGGAAATCCGCGGCGCCTTCGCCTTTGCCACTGAGCTTTGGGCGGCAGCCGGCATAATCGGGCGTGAGCGCGCCGTCTTTCAGCGCGGGCCAATACCGGCGGATCGCTTCGTAAAAGCTCTCGGCGCGCGCGGGATCGACGGCGTAGTCCACATCGCTCGGTTCGCGCGTGTCGAGCCATTCCACGTCCGGCCCAAAGCGCATGCGCCCCGCCAGATCGAGCGTGAGATGGACGCCGAGGCCCCCGTCGACGGGCGCGGGATAGATGAGGCGCTGAAACGCCGGCGCTCCCGCCGCGCCGAAATACGAGCCCTTCGCCAGCGTCAGCTGCGGGATCGCTTGCGCCGGCATGCCGCGGATCGCGCGCGCAACGCCCGTCGCATCGAGGCCAGCAGCGTTGACGACGCTTTGCGCG
>CAZXNY010000150.1:0-6965 GCA_964642205.1 uncultured Caulobacteraceae bacterium | reverse complement strand
GTCGTCACAGGCCTTGGTGTCGTTTGCTCGCTCGGCAACAACGCACAGGAAGTCACCGCATCGCTGCACGATGCGAAGTCCGGTATCGTCAAGTCCGACGACCAGGAACGCATGGGCTTCCGCAGCCAAATTCACGGCAGCCTGAAGGTCGATCTCGACGCCTCGGTCGACCGCCGCGCCAAACGCTTCATGGGCGACGGCGCCGCCTACGCCTGGCTCTCGATGAACCAAGCGATTGCCGACAGCGGCCTTGAGCCCAAAGACATCTCAAACGAGCGCACCGGCCTCATCGTCGGCTCAGGCGGCCCCTCGACGAAAGCGATCGTGGCTGCGGCCGACATCACCCGCGAGAACAAAAGCCCGAAGAAAATCGGCCCCTTCGCGGTGCCCAAGGGCATGTCGTCCACGCTCTCCGCCAACCTCTCGACGTGGTTCAAGACCAAGGGCGTGAACTATTCGATCTCGTCGGCCTGCTCGACCTCGGCGAACTGCATCGGCAACGCCTATGAAATGATCCAGTGGGGCAAGCAGGACGTGATGTTCGCGGGCGGCGGCGAAGAACTCGACTGGACGCTCTCGGTTTTGTTCGACGCGATGGGCGCGATGTCCTCCCGCTACAACGACACGCCGGCGCGCGCCTCGCGCGCGATCGACGCGAACCGCGACGGCTTCGTGATCGCGGGCGGCGCGGGCGTGCTGGTGCTGGAAGAGCTTGAGCATGCCAAGGCGCGCGGCGCGAAAATCTATTGCGAAGTGGCGGGCTACGGCGCGACGAGCGATGGCTTCGACATGGTGCAGCCCTCCGGCGAAGGCGCGGCGCGCTGCATGAAGATGGCGATGCAACACCTCGACCGGCCAGTCGACTATTTGAACCCGCACGCAACCTCGACGCCGATCGGCGACATCAAGGAGATGGAAGCGGTGCGCGCGGTGTTTGGCGACAAGCTGCCGGCGATCTCGGGCACCAAGTCCCTCTCCGGGCACTCGCTCGGCGCCGCAGGCGTGCAGGAAGCGATCTATTCGATCCTGATGATGAAGAACTCTTTCGTCTGCGAAAGCGCGCATATCGACGACCTCGATCCCGCATTCGCCGACCTGCCGATCGCCAGGAAGCGCGAAGACCGCACCCTCGATTGCGTGCTCTCCAACTCGTTCGGCTTCGGCGGCACGAATGCGAGCCTCGCCTTCACAAAGCACGCGGCGTGACGAGCGGCTTCAGCCGCGAACGCTTCGTCGACGATTGCGTGCGCGCGCTGGAAGCGGATGGGCCGGGCGCGGTGCGTGAAGTGCTGGCGCAAGCGGTGCGCGATCATCGCAGCGTGCTGACGGCTTTGGGCGAACCGGCTGAGGCCGGGCTCGACGTGCTCCACCGCTCGCCCACGCTGACGATCTTCGCGGCGAAATGGACGCCGCAGATGAACCTGCCGCCGCACAATCACCGCATGTGGGCGGCGATCGGCATGTATGCGGGGCGCGAAGACAACATCTTCTGGCGGCGCAATGCCGATGGCCGTTTGGAATCGAGCGGCGCGCGCGCATTGTTCGAGGGCGAAGTCGCGGCGCTGGGGCCCGACATCATCCATTCGGTGACGAACCCGCTGCAACGTTACGCGGGCGGTCTGCACATCTACGGCGGCGATTTTTTCGATACGCCGCGCAGCCAATGGAATCCGGAAACGCTCGCGGAAGAGCCGTCAGACGGCGCAACCATCCGCGCGCTCTTCGAAGCCGAGAACGCGCGGCGCGTTAGCCGCGCTTAGGCCACACCGCAAGTTCGAGCACGCAAACGCGCGTCCCCTCCCCGCGAGGGGAGGGGATCGAGGGGTGGGGTGAATCACAGCGCTTCAAGTCGTGTGCACATAAGCGCGCACGTTGCGTTTCGCCCCACCCCCTGCCCCCTCCCCTCGCGGGGAGAGGGAGAGATTAGCCTTCGAGCTTTTTGATCTCGGCGAGCAGCGCTTCTTCGTTGGCGGTACGCTTGCGGTCCGCGCGCGCCATGCCGACGGCCCAGGCGATTTCTTCGAGCGTGAGCTTCGCGTCTTGCTCGGCCGCAGCGTTGGCTGCTGCGTAGTGCGCTTCAAGGCGGTTCACGTCGCTCGCTTGGGACAGCCGCTTGCGGAAACCATCAAGTCCGCCTTCGAACGTGCGCGCAAGGAACGCGGCGGGCTTCGGCGTCAGCAGCGACGACGCCCATAGGCGGCGGCGCACTTGATCCTGCGCTTCGAGCAGCGCCGGCGCTTTGCGCGCCATGAGGTGGTTCATCACCGCTTTGACGAAGAGATCGCCCCAGCTCGGGTGATTGGCGCGCCCGTCGCTCTCGGCGTCGATCGCGAACAGCCAATGGACCTCATCTTCCGTCACCCACGTCGCGCCCGAACCGGCGGCCGCGTAGATGCAGCGGCGCAGCAATTCGACTTCGGCCGCGCCGATCGGCGCGCCGGCGAGAAGCTTGGCGAGACGCTTACGGGTGAACGCAGACAGGCTCTCGGGCGCGCTCTCGGCGCGCTCCATCAGCTTCAGCAGCACGGCAAGCTCGGTCGTGCGCGCGCCTGACATGCCGAACTGGCCTTCGAGCCAGGCGACGTCCGCCTCGGTGACGTGGCCGGCGAACTGGCCCGCGCCCAGCATGTGATCGGTGAGCGCTTCGACGAACATCTGCGCCCATTCCGGATCGGTGTTCGCGACCTTCGCTTCCAGATCGATCAGAACCGCCGCTTCCTCGCGGCTGACGACGCCATCGGGAAACACGGCGCGCCGCAGATCGAGCGCCTCTTCGGCGCTGATGCGTTCGTCGGCGCTGAGACGTTCCGTCAGCGTATGGAGGGCGAGGTTGCGCATGTGGGCTCCGGGGACCGCAAACCCCGGCATCGTAACGGAAAGGCTTTAAGGGCTTGCGAACCAACGCGCCTACCAAATGGTAAACGGAGCGCTCAGTTGGCGCGCTCGAAATAGCGCGTGGCGACGTAACAGCCGCCGAACCGGTCGTTCGAGACCATGAGCCAATCGGCGCCGAGCGTCGCGACACCAGTGACGACGTCGCCGCCACGAAGTTTGCCCAGATTGCGTGCGCGCGTCGTCGGCGCGGCGCGGACATTCACCTCGCGCTTGGCGCGGTAGCGCGTGTCCGGCGCGAGCGTGCGCGGTTCGCCTTCGGTTTCACACTCGATGCGCTCAGCCCGTGTCTCGGGCTCCTCACGCGCCGCGACTTGCGGGCGTTCGGACTTCTCCGGCGCCTTCGCGCGCGGCTGTGCAGGCGCCGACCGCTCGCTCTCAAACTGAGCGAGCGCGGGCAAGCGCACGACGCCCGCGAAATGCAACGCGATCAGAACCGCGCCCCAAAAGATCAGTGTGAAGGTGAGCTCCTTGAGGAACCCCAGAGCCCCGCCCAGAAGCTGAGTTCGGTGCGCTGCTCGGCGGCGGCGAGCGCGGCGGGATCACCGGGCGTCGCGACAACGGCGCCATCTTGCTGGTGGCGCCCGAACAGCGAGCGCAGAATCTGATCGAAGCCCTGCTTCCAGAAATAGATCGCGTGGTCGAGATGCGCGGCGCTCGCGCTGTGCCCAGAGAACGGCGCGAAGGTCAGCGAGAGCGTATAGGTCGTCAGCGCGAAGATCAGCACGCGCAGCCACGCCGCGAGGCCGAACGTCAGCCAGAACGCCAGCGCGATCGTGCCCGCGATGATTTTGGCGAACACTTCGATGACGACCGACACGAACCCTACCACGCCCGCCCCATCGATTGCCGAAGCCCCGCGCCATGCTCCGGCTCAGCCCGCGCGGGCGCGATGGTAGGTGTGCGGCCCCGCGCCGACAATCGCCCTTGTCTCAATACCGTGAATTCGAAAAATCTGGACAAGGCCGCGGCGCTCTGTTTGATCGGGCGCTGGCGACGTAGCGTCATCAATAAGCTCGCGCGCGCCGAGGGGAGAAATGGCCGCCGTGACGACGCAAACAGACGCGCCCGAAGCTGTACCGCCGCTTCGACTGCACACGAAGGCGCTCTACGCGAGCGGGGCTGTCGCCAACGTCATCAAGCAACGCGGCATCTCCACGTTTCTGCTGCTGTTCTACAACCAGGTCGTCGGCCTGCCGCCGCAGATGGTGTCGACCGCGATCTTCATCGCGCTGATCTTCGACGCGTTCATCGATCCGACGATCGGGCAGATTTCCGACAATTGGCGCTCCAAGACGCTCGGGCGCCGGCACCCGTTCATGTACGCGGCCGCGATCCCGGTCTCGATCGCGTTCTTCCTGATTTGGAATCCGCCGCAGGGTTGGAGCCACGAAGCGCTCTGGGTCTACATGCTGGTGTGCCTGCTCGCGATCCGGCTGTTCGATACGTTCTTCGAGCTGCCATCGGCCGCGCTGCTGCCGGAGCTGACGCGCGACTACAACGAGCGCACGTTCATCATCTCGATCCGCTCGCTCTGCGGCGTGATCGGCGGCCTCGGCATGACGGTGCTGGCCTATCAGGTGTTCTTGAAAGAGAACCCGGATGGCACGGGCGGCGTGCTCGCACGCGATGGGTACTTCGGCTACGCGCTCTGCGCAGCGGCGCTGATCTTCACGTTCATTCTAGTCTCTGCTGGCGCGACGCACGGGCGCATCAAATATCTAACGCCTGCGCCAACGCGTAAGATCACGTTCGTCGGCATGGCGCGCGAAGTGGGCGCGACGCTGAACAACCGTTCGTTCATCGTGCTCACGATTTCCGGCATGTTTCTCTATATGGCCCTCGGCATTCGCGGGGCGCTTGAGCTTTACTTCAGCCTCTACTTTTGGGGCTTCAACCAGGGCCAGCTGACGCTGCTGGCGACGGCCGGGATCATCGCGAGCTTCATCGGCGTGTCGCTTGCGCCGATGCTCGCCAAGCGCTTCGGCAAGAAGCGTCTCTCGCTGACGACGTTCACGCTCGCGGTGGTCACGGGGCTTGGGCCGATCCTGCTGCGCGTGCTCGGCTACATGCCGCCGAACGGCACGGACCTGTTGTTCTGGATCATGTTCGTGGACGTGATCATCAACGGCGCGCTCTCCATCATCAACGGCATCATGCTCTCCTCCATGATCGCGGATGTGGTCGAGGACAGCGAAGTGAAGACGGGGCGCCGGAGCGAGGGGCTGCTCAATTCGGCGGACAATCTCTTCAAGAAGATCGTGTCCGGCGTCGGGGTTCTCGTCTCGGGCATCGTGCTGACCACGATCGCGTTCCCGCAGGGCGCGGAGCGGACGGAAGTGCCGGCCGAAGTTCTGCGCGGCCTCGGCTTGATGTACGTGCCGATCCAGTCGGGCTTCTACGCCGTCGCGATCCTCTGCCTCATCCTCTACGGGATCGATCAGAAGAAGCACGAAGAGAACCTCCGCACGCTCGAGGCGCGCCAAGGGGCCGGTGGCGGCTGACGCGCGCGGAAAAGCGATCACATTCCCGCGCGGGGCATGTGCGATTTCTTGACGGCGCCGTCAGGTTCTTGATATCAACGCTCGTTGACATGAGCGGGAAATCCGCCGGGAGGACGCATCGATGGCCGACGGAACGACGATCAAGAACATCACCAAGGACGCGATGTACGACGCGGTCGCGCCGGACGATTTCGAGTCGATGCTCGAGCTTGACCGGTACGGCAATCGCTCCACCGCGTTCGATAAGATCATCTCGGCGACGCACGATCACTTCTGGGATCCGCTCGACAAGAAATACATCGACTTCGACGCGCCGTGGGACATGGAGAACGAGCCGCTCGTTCCCGAAGACAACGTCATCGCGCTGCAAACCGATTACGTGAACAACGCGCTGCAAGACCCGAAGACGCGCACGCGGTTCATCAACGAATCGATCCTGCGCAGCTTCTCTTCGATCCTGCACGGCGAACAAGGCGCGCTGAACCTTTCGGCCTCGCTCTGCCACGTGCTGAAGGATCAGGGCGCGCAGGAATACGCCGCGAACCAAGCGCGCGAAGAAGCACGCCACGTCACGGCGTTCGCAAAGTACATCAAAGCGCGCTGGGGCCGCCCCGTCGAATGCGGGCCAACGCTGAAGTCGCTGTTGGTCGAGATCATCGCGGCGCCCGAGGTCTACAAAAAGATCATCGGCATGCAGCTGCTGGTCGAAGGTCTCGCGATGGGCGCTTTCGCGACGTTCTACAAAAATCTGCGCGACCCGATGGGCCGCCAGATGCTGCAGCTCGTGATGACGGACGAAGCGTTCCACCACAAATTCGGGAAGATTTGGGCCGATCGCACGGTGCCGAACCTTTCGCCGGAAGAGCACGCCGTCGTCGAGGATTGGGCGGCGCACTGCTTCCAGAATCTGCTGTTCAACCTCGCAGCGCCAATCGCGCAGGTCGGTTTCTACGAAAGCTTTGGCCTCGATCCGGTGAAGGTGACCGAAGCGATGCGCGAATACATGACGGACGATCGCCGCCGCGAGAACATGAAGGAGCAGACCAACATCTTCCGCGTGCTGGTGAAGACCCTTCTCAACGCCGGCATCATCACGGACCGGACGCGCCCGTTCTATGCGATGTATGTCGATATGGATGAGCTGAAGAGCGAAGGCGAGCGCATGGTCGGCGACGATATCGCCGAAGAAGGCATCGCCTATCTGCAGATGATCAACTTCAAGGACGGCGACCGCAAGCTCGTCAATCCGCTGAGCATCGCGGCCGAATAGCCGCAAAACAACGCACAGCAAGAAGGGCGCGCCCGCGAGGACGCGCCCTTCTCATTTCCAGCGACGGCGTATCTAGTTCAGCGCGCTTTGCGCTTCATCGCCAGCTTGTTCGGCGGCGTCGCCCGCTTGCTCGGCGGCGTTGCCGACCGCAGCGCCAGCATCGTTCGCAGCTTGCCGCGTCTCGACTTCAGCTTGCGCGAGCGCGCTATCGGTTTGCGCGCCGGCCTGCTCGTAGCCGCCTTGGTTGTTCGCGTAGATGGCGATGCCGCCGGCGACGAGAATCGCGCCCAGGATCAGCC
>CAZXNY010000149.1:0-7030 GCA_964642205.1 uncultured Caulobacteraceae bacterium | reverse complement strand
TGAGCCACTTTACGAGCAGCGGCGTGCCGACATTGTACGGCAGGTTCGAGACGATGGCGGCGCGCGTGTGCGGCGCGATCAACGCGGCTTCATCGACGCCGAGCGCATCGGCTTCGACGACGGTGATGTTCGGCGAGAGCGCCGCGAGATCGGCGATGAAGCGCGAGTCTTTTTCGACCGCGATGAGCGGATTGGCGCCCGCTTCCAGGAGCGCGCGGGTGAGGCCGCCTGGGCCGGGGCCGACTTCGATCACCGGTTGGCCCGCAACGTCACCGGCGAGCCGCGCGATCTTCGCGCAGAGATTTGGGTCTAGCAGGAAGTGCTGGCCGAGCGATTTCTTGGCGTAGGGCGTGCTCACGCGGCGGCTTTCGCGCGGCGCCCTGCCATCGCCCACGCCATCTTGAGCGCGGCGCGCACGCTATCGGGGCGCGCGATCCCTTTTCCTGCGATATCGAACCCGGCGCCGTGATCGGGTGACGTGCGCACGATGGGCAGGCCGATGGTGACGTTCACGCCGCCCCAGAAGTCGAGTGTTTTGACCGGGATGAGGCCCTGGTCGTGATACATTGCGATCGCAGCGTCGTAGCCGGCGCGCGCTTCGGCGTGGAAGAGCGTATCGGCGGGGCGCGCATCGCTGGCGTCGATGCCTTCGGCGCGCAGTTGAGCGGCGGCGGGGTTGATGATCTCAATCTCTTCGCGGCCGAGCTTGCCGCTTTCGCCTGCGTGCGGATTGAGGCCGCAGAGCGCGAGGCGCGGATTGGCGATGCCGTAGTCGCGCTTCAGTGCCTCGGCGACGACGCGCGCGGTTTGCACGATGCTTTGCGTGGTGAGCGCCGGTTTCACGTCCGCCAGCGGCAGGTGGATCGTGGCGAGCGCGACTTTGAGGTGATCGTGCGCGAGCAGCATCACCGGGCCGCGCGCGTGCGGCCAGGGCGCGCGCTCCGTCAGCGCGCCGACATATTCGGTGTGGCCCGGAAACTGGAAGCCGGCTTCGTAGAGCGTCGCCTTCGCAATCGGCATGGTGACGAGGCCGCTTGCGTTGCCCGACAGGCACGCTTCGACGCCGCGGCGGATCGCGGCTTCGACGGCGCCGGCGTTCTTTGCGCTTGGCGCGCCCGGCGTTTCGGGATGCGCGAGCGGCTCGGGGAGAACGTTGAACGCGCCGGGTTTGTAGTCGGCTGCGTTCTCCATGAGATGCGCCGCGCGTGGGCCGCCGGCGCGCGCGAGTGCGTCAGGATCGCCGATCAGGAAGAACGGTTCGGGCGCATCGGCGCAGCGGGCGATCAGTTCGAGGCCGATCCCGGCGGGATCGCCCATCGAAACTGCGAGCGGCCTCACGGCTTCATCGCGTTATCGGGTGATGATGGTCGCTTCCCGGCGCAGATCGCGCAGGTAGCGCTGCGAGAGCATGGCGAGTTCCTGCTCATAGAGCCGGTTTTCGATTTCTTCGCGCGAGGGCACGCCTTCGCTGGACGTTGCGCGGTCGCACACGACGAGCATGGAGACGCGGTCTCCCGCGGCGGTGACCGGGCTTGCTTGGCCGCGATTCACGCCGGCGATTTGCTGGCGGACGGTGTCCGAGAGGTCGCTTTCGTTGCTGACGCCCAGATCGGTGACTTCTTGCCCTGGGACCGATGCAACGGCTGTGTCGAGATTTTCGCAGTTCTCGATCCGCGCGCGCGCGCGCTCGAGCTGGGCGCGGCTCGCGGACGGCGCTGAGATCTGGCGAAGGATGACGCGCGTTTGCGTTTCGACTTGGCGGCCTTCGCGGCGCTCGCGCAGCGCGACGATGTAGACGCCTTCCGGCGTACGCACGGGCATCGAGACTTGGCCTGGGGTCAGGCGATCGACGATTGCTTGCAATTCGGGGCGCAATTCGCCTGACGTGATCCAGCCAAGATCGCCGCCGGCGGCGGCCGAAGGCGCGGCGGAGAATTGGCGCGCGACAAGCGGGAACGGCGCGCCGCGCTGCATCTCTTGCAACAGGCGTTGTGCGTTCGCTTCAGCCTCGGCGATTTCGCGCTCGCCTTCGGCGGCGAGGAAGATTTCGGAAATCTGATATTGGGCGCGCGTCGCGCTCGCGGCGATGCGCGCCTGCGTCTCGGTGACTTCGAGCGGCGAGATGCGCACGCGCGAACCGTAACGGCCGCTGATCAAACGGCGCCAAGCGATGTCGGCGCGGATCTGGTTGCGCAGCGTGTTCGGGTTGATGCCGGCCGAGGCGAGTTGGCGCGTCAGGTCGGTGGCGTTGGTGTTGTTCTGCTGCGCGATCTGATTGAGCGTGCCGGCGATCTGCTCGTCCGAGATGTTGATCTCGTAGTGGGCCGCTTCCTGCATTTGCAGTTCTTCATCGACCAGATCGCGGAGCGCCTGCTGGGCGGCGC
Source organism: uncultured Caulobacteraceae bacterium (assembly GCA_964642205.1). Taxonomy (GTDB): domain Bacteria; phylum Pseudomonadota; class Alphaproteobacteria; order Caulobacterales; family Aquidulcibacteraceae; genus JBEVOS01. The sequence goes on along the minus strand of CAZXNY010000149.1, from coordinate 4,646 downwards.
GTTGCTGGGTTTCTTGGCTCGGCTGAATGCCGGAGGACGCAAGCAGCAACGTTGCGCGCTGGCGCACGTCGTAGGTGGAGATCACCTTGTCGTTGACGATGGCGGCCACGCCCTCAGCCATCTGTGCGCCGGCCGGCGCCGCCAAGAGCAAAGCGCCCGCGATCGCCGCCGCAGAAACCGCTGCCAAAGTCCGCTTCATTCCCATGCTCCGATACCGGCGTGCGCCACCCCGGGCGCCGTCGCCGGCCTTATAGTCCACGCCACCGGCTAGCGCCCGAGGGAGCCGCCGCCGCCAATCATGCCCAAGGTCCGCAAGCCAACCCGGATTTGGAACCCTTCGTTCGGGCCGAGGGTGCGATCCTGCGTTTCCGAACGGGTGTAGGCCAACTCCAGATAGGTGCAATCGTCCTCGAAAATGGCCCGGAGTTCCTGGCCGAGGTTTATGTCCGAACTGAGATCGCGGCGATCCCCGAACTGCAGGCGCCAGCCGCGTACGAGTTGGACGCCGACGATGGTGTTGATTTCTTCCGAGGGCTCGCCGGCGTTCAGCGACGGCTCGACCGTGAAGTACCGGGTGGCGCCGTAGAAGCGCCAGATCGCCGCGCGCACGCCCGCGTCGATCCGCTCGACGTCGAGATTATCCTCATCGAACCGGCCGCGGACGACGGCGCCGAAGTGGCGGCCAAGGTCGAGCTGGGCCTGCGCGACATAGTCGGACGAGCCCTCGACCATGTTGTTCTGCGCGTTGAAGGCCGGGGAATCGACCGCGCGCCAGCGTTGGCCGAAGACGACGCTGGCGTTGTAGCCGTTGCGCGCACGCGCCGTCGCACGCACGCCCGCGCTGACACGGCCGCCCGGCTCCCAAAGGTCGTAGTTCGGCGCGCCGTTGGCGCGGAAGAGGTTTGAATCGTCGAGTTCGAAACGGATCGAGTCTTCGTTGACGATGCGCGAGTCATCGCCGCCGTTGGATGCGTAGACCGCAGAGACGACCGGCTCGACCACGACGTTGACGTTTTCGCCCGTGCGCATGAATGGCCAGCTGACCTCGGCGCCAGCGAGACCGACCGTGCGCGAGAACGTCGTGCTCGGGTTCGTGACAGTATCGACGTAGAACAAGTCGGCGCGCGCTTGCGCGAAGGGGCTCAGCACCAGGCCTGGGCCGAACACTTTGTCGGCGCGCCAGGAAAGGCCCGTCGAGGCGCGGCCGTTGGTTTCGTTGAGGCCGTTATCTGCGCGGTTCAGGACGGTGAGGTTGTTCGTCCAGCGCACTTGGCCATCGAGCACGGGCTCATCAAACACGCGCTCGTAATTCGCCACGGGCAGAATGAGCGGCATGAGCTGTGCGGTGTCGCCTTCGCGCAGGCCTTGGAACGAGAGGAACGCGATCTGAGCGAACGAGTCGTCGTCCTGGCCGGTTGCGTAAACGTGCGACAAGAGCCGTGAGCCGTCGCCCCAGTACGGGCCGCGCTGTGAGCCCGCGCCGGTGATGCCGTAACGAGCGAGATAGAGATCGTCCGACGCGCGCTCGACGCCGAAACCCCAATCCCAGTAATCGCTGATGCGGAAGAAGCCTTGGCCGAACACGTGCCCGCGCACGCTTTCCTCGCCGAAGGAGTTTCCGCTGCCGTCGAAGTCTTGCTCGTTGGTGAGGCTGCCGGAGAATTGCAGCGTGCCCGACCAGAAGCGCTTGCGGTACGCGAGGCCAAGCAGCGGCGCGACTTGCTCATGGACGCGCAGCGACGCGATCGCGTCTTGGTAGGGCGAGATGCGCCAGTAATACGGCTGATCGTAGAACAGGCCGACTCGGCTATCGCGGCCGAAGGCGGGCGTCAGCAAACCAGATTGGGCGCCAGCGGACGGATCGGGGTGGCCAAAAAACGGAAGGAAGAGGACGGGCACGCCCATCACTTCCAGCGTCGTCGCTTGATACGTGATCGAGCGGGCTTCGGCGTCTTGCACCGCGCGGCGCGCTTTGATCGCCCATGTGGGCGGGCGCGAGCCGTCCTCGCAGACGGTGCAGCTTGTGTAGATGACGCGCGAGAGCTCGTTGCGGCCTTCGCCGCGCCGCACGGCGGTGCGCGCCGCGAGCGAGCCGTTGGAGGCAAAGCGCGCGCGCAGATTGGTGGCGAGGCCAAGGCCGAGCGCCTCGTCCAGCTCCATTTCGTCGGCGTATTGAACGCCGTTCGCGTCGGCGATTTCGACGTTACCGCGCGCGATCACGCGGCGCGTGTCGAGATTGTAGACGAGCGTGTCAGCGCGGAGCGTCCGGTCCTGAAAGCGGGCCTGGATGTCGCCTTCGGCGGTGATGGTGCGGGCCGCGTCGTCATGCGTGACGACGTCGGCCTCCATCAGGACGCCTTCGTCCTCGACGCCGGCAACGGGCGGCTCGGCAGCCGCGCCGGTGGTGGTGGTTTGCGCGTCCGCGGCGGCCGGAATCGCGGCGACCGCCATAGCGGCAGCCAGCGCCGCCCATACCTTGGGCGGCCGTTCGGGAAATCGGTCTTCCGAACGGTGCATTCCCGCGTCCCTCAAACGACTCCCCGCGCCATTCCTACCCGGCGCCGGCCAGGGGCGTAAAGCACATGAGGGACACGGTTCTCAGCCGTCTTCCAGATACGCCACGAAGGCGAGGGCCGTGAACAAGCCAGCCAGGGGTGGGCTCCAGGCGGCCACGAGCGCCGGCACGGTCTGCGAAACGGCAAAAGCGGAGGCAAGCTGGCTAAAGAAGAAGAGGAACAGCCCGATGCAGGCGCCGAACGCGCACCAGCGCGCGACGTTGCCCAAACGCTGCAGCCGGAGCGAAAACACAGCGCCGAGCCCGGCCATCCCGGCCAGCATGAAGGGGTACGCGAGCAGCGACTGCCACTTCAGTTGGAACCGCACGGGCGCAAGGCCGGCGCTCTGTGCGTCATGAATGAAGCCGGGCAGGCGCCAGAATGAAAGAGTCGCGGGCGCAACGAACCGGTCGAACAGTTCGGACGGGTCGAGATTGGTTGGGATGCCCAGGTGCTGGAGGCGATCGGGCCGCCCGCCCGGCGCAACTTCGCTCAGGTTGGTGAGTTGCCAGAAGCCGGGCCGCAGTTCCGCCTCCTCGGCCTCGATGCGGCGCGTGAAGCGCAGCGCGCCGTCTTGGGTGGCGAAGAACAACAACGTCACGTCCTGAAGCTTCACCCCGCTCGCGGCCCAGCGCTCGGCATGGATCACGATCTGCCCTTCCGGTGAGGATTGGCGGATCCAGATTCCGTTCTGTTGGGGCGTCGCTGGCGTGGGGCCATCGGAGAGCAACGCGGCCTTCTCGATCTCGAACCGCTGATAGGCCGAGGCGCCGATCGGATTGAGCACGGTGACAACGATGACGCCGAGCGTGAACGCGAGCAGCGCGGGCGGCGCAAGGAAACGCCAAGCCGAAACGCCGGCGGCGCGCATGGCGATCAGTTCGCTCGACCGGTTGAGCCGGACGATCGCCATCATCGCGCCCGCGAGCACAACGAACGGCAGCGTCTGTTCCATGAGCATCGGGGTTTTCAGCAGAGTGAGCCGCGCGGCGCCAAGCACGCCAAGCTCGACGCGGTCCCCGAGCGAGCGCATCTGCTCGACCATGTCGATCAGCAGGATCGCGGCGAGCACGGCCGAGAGCGCGATCAGCGTGCCGAGGAAGCTGCGCCAGATCAGGTAACGGCCAAGGCTCGAAAGCAGGAACGCCATCGCTACGCCTCCGCCAGTTTGAGCTGGCGCTTGGGCGCGAACACGCCGTTGAGCCGCAGCGAGGCTAAGAGGCATACGAGGAGCGGGAATGCGTATTGCAGGATGTTGAGGCGCGGTTCGTCCACGCACGCTGCTTGGATTGCGAGCGCGATGAGGCGCACCAGCAGCGCGACGATCCCTGCGATCAGAAAGCGCCGTCCGTAACCGCTGCGGCTGAAATCGCCGACAAGAAGCCCAGCCAGCGCGACAAGCGCGAGCGCGGGGTTGAGCAGTGGCGCGGACAAGCGGTGATGCGCTTCGGCGAGGAAGCGGTCGATGTTGCGCTGATCGAAGTGGTGCGTGAGATCGGGAAAGAAGAGTTCGCCGATGAAACGGTCAGATGGTTTCAGCGTGAGGTCGGCCGGGGATTCGAACAGGCCTTCGATCTGCAGCACGTATTGGTAGAAATCGAGCACCTGCAGCGTGCCGTCTTCGCGCTGGCGCTGCGCTTGACCGTCGCGCAGGACAATCGCGGGTTTGCCCTCCACCATCGAGACGATGCCGGAGCGCGCGGTGTAGGTGACCTCTGGCGTGGCGCGGCCATCGTGGATCATCACGTCGCGCATCTGGCCGCCTGCGCCGCGGTCGCGCGCGTAGAGCGTGAGGTCCGGGCTCGGGAACGTGAAGGAGCCTTCGCGCACGAGGCTGGCGGCGACATCGGTGCGGATGGCGTGGATGGTTTCACGCATCTCGCGGTTGGCGGCGGGCTGCACGATGAGGTTCACGCCGAGATGCACGACGGCGGCGATCAGCGCGAGTTGCAGGATCGGGCCGGCAATGCGCGTGTTGGAAACGCCGGACGCGTAGATGACGACCGTTTCGCTCTCGGTCTGCATCCGGTTCGCGGCGTAGCCGACGGCGAAGAACACCGCGAGCGGCAAGATCAGGGAAATCAGCTGCGG
>CAZXNY010000148.1:0-7133 GCA_964642205.1 uncultured Caulobacteraceae bacterium | reverse complement strand
GGACAGATTCACCCCTTCGCCGGTAAAGCGCGTGAAGAGGTCATCCAGGCTCATCATCTTTTCCTAGGCAGCCAGCGCCTGCAGCCAGACGCTAGCATTGTTTCGCGCCGTGTCCGCCGTGACGGCGGACATACCGTAGCCGATGTTACGCTAACGTCAGCGGGACGCGCCTGATCCACCCGGCTTGCGGAATTTCAGCGTCATCCGGTCGCTCTCGCCGATCTGGCGGAAGGGCGCGGTGTCGAAGGCCGGGTCATCGGGCGCGCCGAGCGGGCTGGTGCGCAAGGTGGGCGGAAGGGTCCAGACGCCGAAGGGATGGTCCCGGTCATCGGCTGGGTTGGCGTTGATGTCGCTGCGCGCGACGAACGTGAAGCCGGCCTCCTCCGCCAGCGTGCGGACGTAGACTTCCTGGACGTAGCCGGAGCCCGCGAGCGGGTCTTGCACGCCGGTGGACGCGGCCCGGTGCTGCTCGACGCCCAGCGTCGCGCCCGGCTTGGCGGCGGCGAAGAAATCGCGAAACGCCTTCTCGGCAAAGCCGCCGGCCATCAGCGTGTGCGTGTTTCCGGCAAGCACGATGAGATCGACGCTTGCGGGCGGCGCTAGCGGGCCGGACGTCGCACTCAGCGCCGCGCGTTCGATCTGGCCGTAGAGCGCCCGATCGGCGCCAAAGCGCGCTTCGAACGCCGCGACGGTCTCACGCTGTGCGACCGTGCCGTTGGAGGGATCGAACGTCGCCGCGATCAGCTTGCCGCCGCCCTTGGCGAGAAAAGGCGCGAGGATCGCGGTGTACCAGCCAAGGCCCGGGAGCACCTCGAGCACGGTCATGTTCGGGCGGATGCCCCAGAACTGCAGCGTCTCGATCGGGTGGCGCCAAACATCGCGCTCAGGGTCGATGCGCCACGGTCCGGCCACGGCCCATTCGAGCGAGCCTTCGGGCGGAGCGGCTTTCTCGGCCGTCGGGTCCGCGCCGCAGGCCGCGAGCGGGGCGCCGGCGATGAGCGCCGCGGCCTGGCGGCGGGTGAGATTGAGCATTTGGGGGGCTTGGCCGAGGTCGCGGGCGATGTCCAGCAATTGGCCCGTGCGAGTTCTTGAACCGCCCTTCCCGGCTCCCATCTAGGCTCTGGCGGCGCGCTTTCCGGAGGCGCTGTCAGGACGGCGCGGCGCCCGCTCGGGGCCGTGTGGACGTCCCCCGATGCGCCCGCCGCGATAGCGGACGCACTCATGTCGCTTAGCCATTGGAAGGACATGCATCACATGGCGACCCAAGATCTCTCCCCGCTTTACCGTACGCTGGTCGGCTTCGACCGCATTTCGAATTTGATCGATCAAGCCACGCGCCATGACAGCGCGCCGGGCTATCCGCCGTTCAACGTCGAGCAAGTCGATGAGAACGCGTTCCGCATCGAAATAGCGGTCGCGGGTTTTGGCGAAGACGATCTCTCAATCGATTTCAAGCAGAACACCCTGACCGTGACCGGCAAGAAGGCGCCGGCGGAAGACAACCGCCACTTCCTGCATCGCGGCATCGCCGAGCGCAGCTTCGAGCGCCGCTTCGGTCTCGCCGACTATGTGCGCGTGACGAATGCGCGTTTGGAAAACGGCCTGCTCACGATCGACCTTGAACGCGAACTCCCCGAAGCGCTGAAGCCCCGGAAAATCGAGATCGGCGGCGCGGCGAAACCCGCGCAGCCGAAAGTGGTTGAACAAACTCCCGTCAACGACGCGGCCTGAACGCCGCCGTCGTAACCTCCCCCAAGAGACGTGAGCCTTCGCGGCGCGCCCTAACCGGCGCGCCGCTTTTTTTGCGCAACTCCCTCTCCCCTTGTGGGAGAGGGCAAGCGCTTCGGCGGTTCAGCTTCGCAACATGGGTGAGGGGTGCATGCGCAACCCCCCTAAAGTGTGCGCTTTCACCCCTCATCCGTCGCGTCGCTACGCGACGCGCCACCTTCTCCCACAAGGGGAGAAGGAGAAGGCCCTAGTCTTCGCCGTCCCCGTCGTCGCCTTCGTCTTCATCGTCGCCGTTCTCAGAGGCGGCGAGGTAGGCCGCGCAGCCGGCGGCTTCGAGGAGGCTCGCGAGCGCAGCGCTTTCGGCGAGGGCGCGCTTGCGGCGAATTTCGGCGTAGGCCTTGGCGGCGTAACGCTGCGGCGCTTGGCGGAACGGCTTGCCGGCGAGATCGAGCTCGACGTTGTTGGCGTCAGCTGCAACGGCCTCGGCGTTCGCCGCCATCCACGGCAGATACGTTGCCGCGAGCTCATCCCTCAGCAGCGGCGCGAGCGTCGGCGCGAGCGCATCGAGCGATTCATATGAGCCGCCGCCAGAGGGCGCTGCCATCGCGCGCGCCACCCACGCAGCTACACGCGGCGCGCGCTCACGGATGAGCGCGCCGGGCGTCGGGTCGGAGAGCAGCTGCTCCAGCTGCGCGGCGACGCCGAGATCGGCGAGCGAGAGCTTCGAGCCGAGCAGGAAATCGCGCCCATCGAGATGCACGTTCAGGAGATCGAGCAAGCGGCCAAGCGAAGCTTCGATCGCGGGCGCGGTGTCCGGGTTGGAGCCGACGTGCTTGAGGCGGCCAACCATGCGTTCGCGCACGGCGGCCTCGATCGCATCGCGGTTCGGCGGCGCTTCATCCTCGAACATGCCATCGACGATGCGCTTGGCGGCGCTTTCCTGATCGGGGCCGTAGCTCCAGCGATAGTGGAACATCGCCTTGTTGAGCCACTCATCGGCGTAGTCTTCGAGCAGCGCCGAGAGAAACGCTACGCCCGCATCGTCAATCGCGAGCGCGGGCGCTTCGGCTTCGAGCGCTTCGATGATGGGCGTTGAATCCTGCAGCACGTTTTCGCCGCTATCGACGAGCACGGGGATCAGCGGCAGCTTGGCGTAGCGCGCGAATTCTTCCTGGCGCTTTTGGCTGCGCAGTAGCCACTCGAACGGCGCGCCCTTGTACGCGAGATAGGCGCGCACCTTCTGCGAATACGGGGAAAGCTCAGCGCCATAGAGGCGATACGGGGCGGCCATGTGGGAAACTCCTCACGCCCAGCGGGCGCTCATGAAGGTGCGGCGCGTGGCTTAGGCGGGGCTGGCGCGCGACGCAAGCAGCGTCGCCTTACGCAGCGCGCGGCGCTGCTGCTTGGGGCGCCTCGCGCGGCAGCACGATCGTAAAGACGCTGCCTTCTCCAGGCGTGCTTTCGGCCGTCACATCCCCGCCCATGAGCCGGCAGAGCTCACGCGTCAGGGCGAGCCCGAGCCCCGCTCCGGCGAGCGCGCGCACGCGCGGGCCACTCGCTTGCATGAACGGCGTAAAGAGCTTGCGCATGTCTTCGGGCGTGATGCCGGGGCCGCTGTCGGCCACGTCGAACCGCACGGCCGCGTCTTCATTCTTGACCGACACCGTAACGGCGCCCGCGCGCGTGAACTTGAGCGCGTTGCCGACGAGGTTGATCAGGCATTGGCGCAGGCGCACGGGATCGGTGCGCCCGGCGCTGACGTCCGGCGCGATGTTTAGCGTCAGCGTGTTGGCGTTTTTCTGCGCGAGCGGCTGCAAGCCGCCGACAACGAGGGCGGCGACCTCCGCGAAATCGGTGTCGACGCGCTCCGCGACCAGGCGCCCGGATTCGATCTTGGCCAGATCGAGCAATTGATTGATCAGCGCGAGCAGATGCTGCGACGAATCGAGGATCTTCTCCAGATCGTCATTGCGCTCGACCTCCGATTGGAGCGCGCCGTCTTCCAACAGCATTTCGGTGAAACCGATGATGGCGTTGAGCGGCGTGCGCAGCTCATGGCTCATATGCGCGATGAAACGGGACTTGGCCGCGCTTTCGGCCTCGGCGCCGCGGATTTCGCCGATGCGAGCCGCCAGGACATGCGCATCCTTGATCGAGGCGTCGCGCGCCTGGACCGCAAGTAGGAGATCGATGGCGCCGTCCGTCGGCGCAAAGTCATCGAAGCGCAGCCGTTCGGAGACGCCGCCGTCGCTATCGGCGACTGCCGCCGCCAAGATATGCACGCCGCCCGCACCGGTGGGTGCGACGGCCGCGCGAAAGCGCACCGGATGACGATCGCGCGTCACGAACACGAGCGCGTCGCGCTCACGGATGCGGGCCCAGGCGCTGCGGCGCGGCAGCAGCAGCTCGAACACCTCACCGACCTGCGCGCCCCAGGGATCGCAGCCGAGAATGCGCTTCAAGGACGGCCCGCTCTCTTCGATCACGCCATCAGGGCCGATCTTCATCCGGCACGGATAGAGCCGGTCGAGCGTCTCACCGTCGAGGAACAGCATGCCTACGCGGCCTCCGCGTAGCTGATCTCGAACCGGCTCGGCGCGCCGGCCGACACGAGCCGTACCTCGCCTGTGCGGCCGAACTTCTGGAGCAGTCCCTCGAACAGACCGATCACGAATGGCTCAAGGCCCGTGCGGTCGGAATAATAGGCAACGCGCAGATGCGCCGGCGAGGTTTCTTCGATCTCGAACGAGGGCATGCGCGCGCCCGGCATCGCCGCTTGAATGGAATCGTGCATGCGATCGAGGTTGCGCAGGAAAACGTCCAGCCGGTCGCCGCACATGTGCATGATCGATCCGTAGGACGATCTGGACGCGTACCCGATCCAGAATTGCCCCAGCGCACGGAGCGCCTGCGCTTCGCTGACGCCCGCGCGGGCCGCGACGGCGTGCAGGAGCGCGAGCGTTTTGGCGTCGTCATGCAGACGTGCGGCCAGGAGATCGGCTTCATCGAGGCCGGCCTCGGCGGTGATGTCACGCCAGGCGGCTTCACCGAGGAGGCCGGTGGCCATCTCGCGCGCAGCCTGATGGATCATGCCGTACATGCCGGACCTTCGCCTTTTCAGGCCGAGACTGGGCACATCTGGTTAACGGGTGCTTGTTTCGACTGTACTTGGCTCAGGCGCGGCAGCGCCTTGCGCAGCGGCGATGCGCGCGCCGATCGCCGCGCGCTCGGCTTCGGTTTTGCCCGCCCACCATTCGCGCACATAGGCGTTCGGAGTCGGCAGGATCCAATCGCGGTAGCGAAGATCTTCAGGCGCTGCGTCCATGCCGCGCAAATGGCGGTCGAAGAAGCCGCGCACGAAATCGCTTTGCGCGCCGACCATGATGGCGGCCGGCGCATCGCCCAGCACGCCATCGCGGAACGGACGGCGCATGAACAGCGCGAAATCGGAGAGACCGATGTGACGTGCACCGCGCAATTGCACGCGCGTGACGTTCTGTGACCCGGCGTTGGCGAAGCTCTCGTAGGAGAACTCGTTGAAGCCCGGCGCAGGCGCTGCCTGGACCGGCGCGCCGATCGAGGCGGCGATCTTCTGCATGTCGGAATGGAACATGAGGAACGGCACAGGCATGTCCGCCGCGAACGGCGTGATGTGGAAATTGCCGCCATCGAGATTGATCCCCGCCGCGCAGCGCCGGTCGATCATGCAGACAGCGCCCGCGGTTGAGCCGCCGAACGACATGCCCATTTCACCGACGCGCGCAAGGTTCGCGGCCGCGACAATATCGGCTACGCTCTGTGGCGCCGTGCGCTGCAGCGCATCATGCACGAACAGGCGATCGGCAAGCCAGACGGGCGCGGACTGGTCGATCCGGGTTGGGCGCGCCCGCGCGTTTTCGAGCATCTGCAATTGGCCTTCGAAACGCGCCTGCGCTGTTGGACCGGCAATCGCCGCGCGCTGCTCGGGCGGGACTTCGCCGGCGCCCGCCTCGAAGAACGCGATCATGGCGGGATCCATCTGGGTGACGGAGCCATCGGGCCAGACAGTTGCGGTCACTTCCGGGTGCTGCACGGAGAACACGACGTAGCCGTGGCTCGCGAGGTGCTCCATCAGCACAGTGTTCTGGCCAAGGAACGACGCATAGCCGTGGCTGTAGAACACCACCGGCAGATCGCGCGCGTTCGCGAGGAGCGGCGCGTTCTCGTACGAGTTTGTGCGCACGTGCCGGAGATAGGCGAAGAATTGCGGGAAGCCGACGAGCGCGCCGGACGATTGCGCTGTGGTCTGCGATTCAAGCTGCGTGAAATAAGGGCGCGGCGCGCCGGTCGCGCGTTCGGCCGGATACCAGACGCGCACAAGCAAACGCCGCGGTTCTCCTTCGCCCGCGTTGAACACGCCAAGGCGGCTTTCATCGGACAAAGCGAACGTGCGCACGCCGACGATGTGCGATCCGGCGGGCGCGGGCAGCGGATCGACCGGAAATTGCTGGATCGCGAACACCGCGCCGGCGGCGAGCAGCGCATAGAGCGCGCCCGACACGAACGGCACGCCATCGCGCCGGCCGGCGCGCCGCAGCAACGAGATGAAGAGCCCAATGAGCGCGATGACGCCAAAGAGCGCGCCTAAGCCCGCTTGCCAGCGATCAACGGCGACGCCGTACGCGCCCCCGCCAAGCGCCGCCAGCGCCGCAAGAAACAGAAAGAGCGGCCGTCCTGGAACCGCGCGCAGCGGCCACATCAGCACGAACACGGCGAGCGCGCCGATCAGAACGATGTCACTCGCGATCATCCCGCCCCACTTAGTGCTTTAGCGTACGCCCTCGTGCAGCAAGTCCTGCAAGTGAATGACGCCCACAGGCTTGCCGCCCTCGATCACGAACAACACGTTGATCTGATATTCACTGAGCAGCGCCATTGCGTCCGCCAACGAGGCGCTCGGGCCGATGGTTTTCGGGTTCGCCGTCATGATGTCGCGCGCGGTTTTCGTGATGGATTGGTCGGTGAGGCGGCGGCGCAAATCGCCATCGGTGATCATGCCGATGAGCTTGCCGCCTTCGACGATGCCGACCGCGCCGAGCGCGCCGCGCCCGCCCGTTCGCTTGGTTTCCATCGCCTTCAGCGCTTCGGGCACGCTCGCGTTTGGCGCGATCACGGGCATTTCGGCGCCCGTGTGCATCACATCGCGCACGTGCTTCAACATGGCGCCGAGCTTGCCGCCCGGATGGATCGCGCGGAAATCCTGCGCGGTAAAGCCGGCCGCATCGAGAAGCGCGATCGCAAGCGCATCGCCGAGCGCCATGCACATCGTCGTGGATGTCGTCGGCGCAGGCGCGGCGTCGCGCGCGTCGCCGCAGTCAGGCAGCAGCAGCACCACGACGCGCGCATCAGCGAGCGAGCGCGTGGCG
>CAZXNY010000147.1:0-7134 GCA_964642205.1 uncultured Caulobacteraceae bacterium | reverse complement strand
GGGCCGGCGCTTTGGCGCATTGCGGACGCGGATAGCGAGATCTGGCTGTTCGGCACGGTGCATGTGTTGCCGCGCGACGTGGTTTGGCGCAGCGCGCGCATCGAACGCGCGTTTGCGCGCGCCGAGACGATCGTGTTCGAGACCGATATCGATTCGGATGACCGCGTGGCATTCGACGCGCTGGTGCGCGCCGAGGGCCGGCTGGCCGAAGGCGAGACGCTCAGCGCGCGCCTTGCACAACAAGACCGTGAGCGTTTGGCGCGGATTGCGGGGCGGCTTAACCTCAACGGCGCGGCGCTCGATCAGCTCCGCCCGTGGCTTGCCGCGCTGCAAGTCTCGCTCGCCTTCGGGCAATCGGCAGGCGGCGATCCGGCCGCTGGCGTCGAGAGCATTCTCAAGCCGGAAGCGGAAGCCGCGAACAAGACGCTGCGCTATCTGGAGCAGCCGGAAGATCAGATTCGCGCCCTCTCCTCGCTCTCGCCGGAAGCGGAGCTGCGCTTTCTCTCCGCGACGCTCCGGCAGATCGAAGATGACGCCGGCGCGATCGGCGAGCTCGACGATGTGTGGGCGCGCGGCGACGTGGCCGCGCTCGCCCCGCTGCTGCACGAACAACTGAATGAAGCTGGCCCCGAAGTCAGCGCCGCGATCATCACGGACCGCAACACGCGCTGGACCGAAGAGATCGCGGGCATGCTCGACGGCGAAGGCCGCGTGTTCGTTGCGGTGGGCGCGGCGCATTTGGTGGGCGACGACAGCGTCGTCGCCCAATTGCGGGCGCGGGGGATCGCGGTCGAAGGCCCTTAGGCCAGCGGACTAGGACGCCGGCGGCGCCGTCACGCGGCCACGCAGATTGCTCACCACATCGCGCGCATCGAACGCGCTGGGGTTATCCGCTGGTTTGGCGCCACGGAACATCGCGATCTCCGCAACCGCCTCGTAGCGGGTGATTTCACGCACGCGCGACGGCGAATCCCAGAATCCGCTCCGGTAGAACGGATCGTAGTACGGGCGCCAGCCGTAGCGCGGATGGAAGTAGTAATAGATCGGACGGAACGACGGGTAGAACGGGTCCACGTCGCGATAGCGATGCACATCCGCATCGGTGGCGCGGTTGGCGACCACGAAGTGATCGAAGCCGCGCTCGATCGTCGTCTCAGCTGCGCGGAGTAACAGATACGTCTCCACCGTCTCGCGGCCTGTCAGCGAATTGCCGCGGAACGAGAGCCGGACGCGGTTCTGTTCAATGGGGGTTTCGGCAAACCCATAGCCGCCCGGGCGCGCGGACGGTTGATACGGCGTTGCACCTCCCGACGCGCAGGCGGTGACAAATGCAAGGGCGGCGGCGGCGATAAGGCGGCGTAACATGGCGAACTCCGGCGCGGTCCCAACGCGGCGGTATTGTGCGCCGTTCCGCGCCGCCGCGCGAGCGCCTCACGCGGCCTTGATACGCGCCTAGTGCAGCGCCGGATCGGGCGGCGGCTGCACCGCCCACGGCACGACGATCGGTTGGGCGCCGGGCCAAGCGACATTCACCGAGTGAATGACCGCATGAATCTCGCGCGTCCAGAATTGGAGGAAGGCGTGCGCGCGCGGGAATTTCGGCGCGAGGTCCATCGTTTGCCAGATGAACTGCTGCAGCAAACTTGGGTGGTCGGGCATGTAGTACATGATCTCGAGCGTCGTCGGGCGAAAGCCCTGAAGGGAGAGAGCGAAGTCGCTATCCGTTCGTGACGCCATGCACCGGCCTCCTCTGCGTGGATAGTAACGCAGATTCGCGCGGATTTGTTGCCGCCAAACATTTGATTTCAGCTAGCAAACACGCGGCCCTGCTGCTTCACGCAGCAAAGGCGATGCGCGTTGGCGAAACGAGTGGCGCTATGCGCGCAGCAGGATGAACGCCGCCGTCAGCAGGAAGAGCACGCCAACGATCACCGAGAACGCGCGCTGCGCGTTCGGCTGGCGGAGCTTGTCGGCCAGCGCGCCGGCGCCGAGGCCGTAGGCGCTCATCGCGATCACATCCATGCCGATCGCGATCACGCCGAACGCGAAGAGCTGCGGCCCAAGGGGCGCGGCGGGATCGAGGAAGGGCGGCAGGATCGCGGTGAAGAAGAGCAGCGCTTTGGGGTTGGCGAGCTGAACGGCCATGCCGTCACGAAACGCGGCGCCCGGCCGCGCGGGCTTGCCGTCGTCGAGATGGCCCGCGCCGCCGCGCCATGCGCTCCACAGCGCTTGTGCGCCGAGCCACGCGACGTAAGCGCCGCCGAAGATCGCGAGCCAACGGAATGCACTGGGATACGCCGTCATCAGCGCGTGCAGGCCGAACGCCGCGCCGAAGAACCAGACCAGTGTACCGACATTCATGCCGGCGACGCCTTCGAGCGCGGCGCGCGGGCCGCGGCGGACTCCCGTCGCGATCGCGAAGATGTTGGCAGGGCCTGGCGTGAAGGCAACCACCGCCATCACGGGCAGGAAGAGCGCGAGGCGCTCCAAGGAAATCGGCAACATGGGAAGGCTCGTTCGCGGACGTGGTTAAGAGACAAGCGGATCGGCGGCGCTAGCGGCGCTGTCGGGTCGTCTCTTTTCGGTGCGAACGCATCATAACGAGGCAGCTTTAGCGCAAAGCGCGGCGCTGGCGCTAGAGCTTCTCGCGCTCCTTGGCGCGCTCCAGGCGGGTCGATGCGTAATGGCACGCCGCCCACCCAAGCGCGATCGGGGGGCCGCCCCCGAGCAGTGCGAAGAACGGCGAAATCCCATCGGGCGAAAGCGAAAGCGCCACCAGGATCAGCGTCGTTGGAAAGCCGATCGCCAAGAGGATGAACCCGGCCATGGCGACGACGCGCGCTTCCGCACGCAGATTCTGCGCCTCGTTCTGAGCGCGCCGGGGGGGCCATACGTGGGCCATCCCCGGCGGACATGCACATGCCGTGCGCGTTAACGATAAGGCCGATCAGATCCCGTTGGCGATGACGCCCTGAACGGCGCCCCATGCCGCGGCGATAATCAAACCGAACGTCGCCAGAAACTGGATCAAAAATCCCGCCGAGCGGCGCTTGGGATCGGACGCGTAGCCCACCATGTAGAGAATCCGACCGACGATCCACAGCACGCCGAGGGCAGCGGCAAGCCGATCGCCAAATGCGAAAGCGGCAAGCCACATGCTCGGTAGAAACAACGGCAGCCATTCGAGCGTATTCTGGTGGATGCGAAAGTGGCGTTCAAATTCCGGGTGGCCCGTCGTGGCCGGCGCTTCGACCTTGAAGCGGCCGCGCGCGGCGCCGACTTGGAGCCCCATCCAGAAATACAAGAGCAGCGCGGCAAGTGTGACCAGCGCCACAGCGGCGTGCGATTCAAGCATTAAGACCTCCCCCGCCGCATCGTTCAGCACGGCTTCAGAGAAGCTCTGCCACGAAACGGCGTCCTCGCGAAGGGAACGCGAGGCGCATCCAATCCCCTCGCGGACGCATCAAGGAGACAATCGCGTCTTCTTCGATCAACGTTCACGTCAAGGCGGAACCGTAGAGGGATTTGGAGCGTCGATCCGGGGAAGGGTTACACGAGCCATGTCGTTTGCGGATTTGCTGTCGGCCGATGAGAGTGAGTTGGCAGAGCATTACGCCTCGCCGGCGGAACATCTCGCTGACGGATGGGTTCATGCAGTCGGCATCGTCCTAGGCGCGATCGGCGGCGGCGTTCTCTTTACGCTCGCGCTGGCCAATGGCGGCCTCTCCATCGCTTCTTCCGTCGCGCTCTACGCGCTTTGCATCATCCTGATGCTGGCGTGCTCAGCGGTCTACAATCTCACGCGCCCCTCGCCCGCACGCCGTGTGCTGCGGCGTTTGGACGAAGCGGCGATCTTTCTGATGATCGCGGGCTCGTACACGCCGTTCGTCATCAAGCTGCTGCCTGATGCGCAAGAGCCGTTCGCGGTGGGCGCGGTGTGGGCGATGGCGCTTGCGGGCGCCGCCGGCAAAGTGCTGCGCCCCGAGCTGAGCGACAAGTTCTGGTGCTTCGTCTATCTCGGCTACGCGTGGCTCTCGGTGCTGCTGGTCGGTCCCACCGCGATGTCGCTGCCGCTGATTTCGCTCGTGCTGCTCGCGGTTGGCGGCGTGATCTACAGCGCGGGCGTGGCGATCTACCTCAATCACGCGATCCCATACCGCCGCGCGATCTGGCACGGCATGGTCGTCGTCGCTGCCGCCACACACTATGCGGCCGTGTTCACCGGCGTCGTGCTGCCGCCAGCCTAAGCGTCACGCTTTTCGCGGTGGAACCACGTCTTTGAACATGTCGAAGCCCTTCCATGCAGGCTCGACAGGCGGCGCGCCCGCGAGCGGCGCGTATTGGGAAGGTTCGCCCGTCTTTGAATCGGGAATGTAGCGCGGGCAATTCGGGAAAATGTGCTCGGGCGTGACGCGCACGACCGCTTGCGCGCCCGGTATCTCCGCGATCAACGGATCATCGAGCGCAACAATCGCACGGCCATTCACGCGCAAGCGCTTGGGCGCATCGTTCATCGCGATGAACAAGAGCCCGATGTTCGGGTTCGCGGTGATATTGCCAAGGCTCTTGAACATGCCGTTGCCGTCATAGTCCGGAAACACCAGCAGGTTCGGCGCGAGCACGCGCGCAAATCCCGGGCGCCCGCCCTTGAAGGAGCAATCGGGCCGGCCTTCGCCATCCGCCGTCGCCAAGAAAAAGAACGGCAAGCTCTCGATGAAGGCCTTGTCGCCATCGTTGAACTCGGTGCGGTGCAGCTTTTCTTCAAGCCGGTCCGCCAGCGCGGTTGAGCCGAACGCGGCCTGCAGCGCGCGATTGCCAGCGTGATACATGGTGTACGCCATCTGATCGCTCCCGTGGCGGCAACTTAGCACGCTTTGGGGCCGGCGACGCGCGTGGTATGACGCCCGCGTCACAAAAAACGATAGGGCGAACGTCATGACGGAGAAGCCGCTGCCGGGCCTTTTGGCGCTGACCCAGTTCAACGACGATTTCCGCAACGACCCGTACGAGGTGCTCGACGATCTGCGCGAGCGCGCGCCCGTCCACCTCGACGCGATGACGAAGTCCTTCCTGCTCACCCGCTACGCCGACGTGCGCAAGATGCTGAGCGACCGCACGCTGTGGCGCGACCCGATGGTCGCCGAGCCGGGCTCTGGCCTCCTGCGGCGCTTCGACCAGGGTGTCGATGAAGGCCTGCCGCGCTCGGAAACCTCCAGCATCCTCACGCTCGACGATCCCGATCACGCCCGCATCCGCGGCCCGCTCACGCAAGCGTTCTATGCGCGCGTCGCGAAATTCCGGCCCGACGTGGAGCGCATCTGCGATCGCTGGCTCGATCAACTCGAAGGCAAGAAGACGTTCGACCTGATGCCCGACTACGCGATCCCGATTCCGATCGACACGATCGCGGCGATCCTTGGCGTCGATCGCACGCGGCTCGATGAGTTCCGCGATTGGTCCGAAGGGCTGATCCAAGGCCTCAACCCGCTGCGCAGCGAGGAGCAGACCAAGCACATGGAGCGCTCGCAGGAAGCGCTCACGGAATACTTCCTCGCCACGATGGCCGAGCGCCGCAAAGCGCCACGCGACGACCTCATCACAGACATGGTGCAGCTGCAGGCGAACGGCGCGAACATTTCCGACGCTGAGCTCCGCATCAATCTCACCGCGCTCCTGGTCGGCGGCAATCTCACGACGACCGATCTCATCGGCAATGCCGTGCGCCTCTTCCTCCTCAACCCCGGCGAACTCGCGAAGCTGAAGGCCGACCCCTCGCTGATCAACGGCGCGGTCGAAGAAGTGCTGCGCGTGGAGGGCCCGGTCGATATCACCGGCCGCGTCGCCAACCGCGACATGGAGATTGGCGGCTGCCCAGTGCACAAGACGGCGAGCCTCTCCTTCTCGCTGCGCGGCGCCAACCACGACGCCGAGACGTTCGAGCGTCCGCACGTGTTCGACATCACGCGCAAACACATCCCGCACATGTCGTTCGGCGGCGGCGCGCATATCTGCATCGGCGCCCCGCTCGCGCGCCTGGAAGCGCAAGTCGCGCTGCCGCGCCTCTTCAACCGCTTCCCGACTCTGCGCCTCGCCGAGCCCGACGCCCCGCCCGCCTGGCGCAACCTTCCGTTCTTCCGGGGCTTGGAGACGCTGCCGCTGGCCGTCTAAGCTTTCCCAAAAGGGGAAGCGCATGACCAAGGGCCTGTTCAGCGATCTGTTGGTGCTCGACTGCGCGAGCTTCATCGCGGGGCCGGCCGCCGGCACGATCATGAGCGATTTCGGTGCGCGCGTGATCAAGGTCGAGCCGCCCGGCCTTGGCGATTCCTATCGCAACCTCATCCGGCTTCGGAACGATCCGAGCTTGATGGACTATTACTGGACGCTCGACGCGCGCAACAAAGAGAGCCTCGCGCTCGATCTCAAAAATCCTGAAGCGCGCGCCGTGCTCGACACGCTGATCAAGCGCGCCGACGTGTTCATCACCAACTTCCCCGGCCCGATCCGCGAGCGGCTAAAGCTGCGCGCCGAAGACGTAACGCCGCTCAACAAGCGCATCATCTACGCCTCGCTCACGCCCTACGGCGAAACCGGCCCGGAGAAAGACCGCACCGCATATGACACAACTGCGTATTGGGCGCGCTCCGGGTTGATGGACATGGTGCGCTCAACGCCCGCCGCCGAACCGGGCCCCTCGATGCCCGGCATGGGCGATCACCCGACGGCGATGTCGATGTACGCCGCGATCGTCACCGCGCTCTACAAGCGCCAATTGACGGGCGAAGGCGGCGTCGTTTCCACGTCACTGATCGCGAACGGCCTCTGGTCGAACTCGTGCCAGATCCAAGCGTCGCTGTGCGACGTGCCGCTGCCGCCGCGCCCGCCGCGCGGCCAGCGCAGCCCGCTCGGCGAAATGTATCTGTGCAAAGACGGGCGCTGGTTCATCCTCGCGATCGCCAATGCCGCGCGCGAATGGCCCCTGCTGGCGCGCGCCGTTGGGCATCCAGAATGGGCGGACGATCCGCTGTTCGCGACGCCGCTCGCGCGCATGGAAAACGCCGCCGCTTTGGTGGCGCTGCTCGAGCAGCGCTTCGCGACGGCCGATTGGGCGCACTGGCGCGACACGCTCACCAAAGC
>CAZXNY010000146.1:1910-7138 GCA_964642205.1 uncultured Caulobacteraceae bacterium | reverse complement strand
CGGCGGAGCGCCGTTCGGGCGGAGGCGTGTAATCGCGATATTCGCGCACCGGCGGCGCGTAAGCGGGCGGCGCGGCGTAAGCGCGTTCGGGCTCCGGCTCGCGTTCACGCACCATCGGCGCTTCGCGGCGGGGCGGGGCGGGCGCTGCGGCCGGACGGCGCGCTTGCGTTTCCACGGCGCGCGCGGCGGCCTTGAGCGGCGTCGCGTTCGCGTCCTGCAATTGCTTGAGGCGGAGTTCCGCGAGTTCGGAGAACGCCCCGTCCGGGCCGTACTCGGTGAGATAGTTCAGGAACGCCGTGGGATCGCGGCTGTGGCGGATCGCTTTCCACCGCAGCGCCTCGGCGCTGGCCGGATCGGCATGCTCTGTGCGCTCGGCGCGGCGTGACACGGATTGCTGAGGCGGCTCGTAGCGCGGCGCGGGCGCCGGCGCGAGCGGGCGCGCACGTGCGTAAGGCGGCGGCGCCGATTGTTGCGAGTAGCCGCGCGTCTCGAATTGCGGGGCTTGATAGCCAGGTTCCGGCGCGGGCGCGTAACCGCCGCCATTCGCGTTGACCATGCGGTCGACCGCGAAGAACAGCGGATCGACGGCCGGATCGTCCGGGCTGCCGTCCCAGCGCTTCAAGTCGAACCACGGCGATTGATTAAGGCTCGACGCCGGCGGGGGATCGATCAGGCAGGCGAACACGGCCTTGCCCGCGTTCACCACGCGCTGCGACGCATCGAGGAATGGACGGGAGCGAATGCTGGCCTGCGACCAGATCACGACGATCGCGCCGCTGGTGCGCAACGCGGAATCATCCGCCGGCGCGCCGCCGACGCTCATGCCTTCGCGCTCGAACAAGTCGGCGAGCGCCTTGGCCTGAACCTCATCTTCCCGCACGCAGACGATTAAAACGTCCGTCATAGCGTCTCCGACCCGCCCCCCCGGATCGCCCCGGCTGTGGAGAGGTCGTTAGTACCACGAACCGCGCCGTGCGCCAGCGGGCTCACCCGCTCCGGGCGCCATTTCTTTTTGTTAGAATTGAACCTTAACGGCGCTACGCGACCGGGCTGAATCCGCCAGTTTCCGGATCGTACATTTCCAGCCCGCCATCGGCGATGCCGTAGCGCGCGCCCTGCAGCGCAAGTCGGCCCGCCGCAACGCGTTCGGCCACGAACGGGAAGGTCTGCAGATTTTCGATGGTGACGCGGATCGATTCATGTTCGAGCGCGCCTTGCGGGTCGGCGCAATCGTCCGGAATCCGCGCTTTCGCGGGCTCCAGGAGATCGACCCAGGCGTCGAGAAATTCGCCGACATGTTTGTGCGGCCGTGTCAGCGCCGCGGCGACGCCCCCGCATTGCGCATGGCCAAGCACAAGGATCGTTTCGACTTCGAGCGCCGTCACCGCGAACTCGATCGCCGCGCTCGTGCCGTGATACCCGCCGCCGATCTCGTAGGGCGGGGCAAGGTTCGCGACATTACGGATCACGAAAAGCTCGCCGGGGTCAGCGTCGAAAATCGTCGCGGGATCGACGCGGCTGTCGCAGCACGCGATCACCAGGATGCGCGGACTTTGCCCCTGGGCCAGCCGCTGGTGGAGGCTCCGCAGGCGGGGCCACGTTCCATCCCGGTAGCGGCGATAGCCGTCGATCAATTGCTGCATGGCGCCTCGAACCATACGCGTCTCTGGGGCGCAAGCCCTTGCCCCGCGTCCCTGGCCTTGCTTGGCTCGCTCCGCCCTTGGGGACCGGGACATGCGTCAATTCCTTGCTTGCCTAGCCGCCTTTGCGCTCACCGCGTGCACGATGGCGCCGACGGGCGCGGCCCGGCGCGAAGCCGTCGCCCGCCGGATTGCGGATGACGCGATCGCCTTCAACGAAGCCTACGGCCAGGCCGTCGCCGGGCAGATCCTCCTGAACATCCTCCGCGCACGCGACCGGCTGCCCCGCCACTACCTGACGATGACCGGCATCAACGACAGCCCGAGCTTGCGCGTGCGCGAAAACCTGAGCGCGGGCTCCATCCCCCTCGGCGAAGGCGCCTCGCCCTGGGGCTTTGGCGGCTTCGGCGTCGAGCGCGAAACGCAGAGCCGGCCGACTTACGCGATCCAGCCGTTCAGCGCCGACACGCTCACGCGCACCGCATTCCAGCCCATCGCACCTTACGTGTTCGCGCATTACTGGGAGAGCGGCTGGCCGCGCGATCTGTTGCTGCTGCTCGTCGTCGAACGCCTCGTCATCACCGGCCCGGACGGGAGCAGCATCGAAGCCGTCAACGAAGCCAACAACATCTTCGGCAATTGCCCGGCCGATACGCGCACCACCGGCTGCGATTTCGTGCGCACGCTCCGCGGCGTGCTCGCGGATATCGAAGCAAGCCCGCCCGCGCCCTTCGCCGCCGACGGCGCGCCGGTGTGCGGGCTGATCGAAGCGCATGCGCCCGCGCGGCCCGTGCGCGCGGAATCCGGCGCCTGCCCGCCGCGCTTCGTGCTGGGGGATCGCACCGTGACGCTGCATCTGCGCTCGCTCGATGACGCGGTCTATTACGTGGGCGAGTTGATGCGCGCCGGTTCGATGGATGCGGGCGGCGGCGCAATCGAAGCGCAAGTCACCGTGCGCGCGGCCGGGCTTCGCGGCGGCGGGCAGGGCGTGCCGCTCTTCCGCATCGCGCCAGGCCCGGAGAACGGCGTCCACGTCTACGCCGCGAGCGTCAGCTATGGCGGCCAGCGCTATTACGCCGGTCCTGCGATCGGCCGTTCCTGCGCCGATGCATCCAATGACGGGGTCTGCGCCGACAATGCATCGCGTGGCGATCGATCCTCGTCGGTGCTGACGCTCCTGGCGGAGCTGATGGCGCTCAATCAGTCGCCCGATGCAATCCGCGCCCCCAGCCGCTTCTTTGCGGAGTAGGGTGCGCGCAAACGGAGGCGGCTGATGCGCGGACAGATTCTTGGCGTCGAAAGCGGGCCCAATAACGAAAGAATGGGCGTTTTGCTGGGGCCATCGGAAGAGCGGCGCATGTTTCCGCTATCGGAGTGGCGTTCCGCCGGTTCGCCTCAGGCCGGCCAGTGGGTCGATTTCGTCGCGGACGGCGAAGGCGCGCGGAGCGTCTATCTGATCGCGACGGCGCAAAATCCGCAGGCCGCCGCCGTATCGAGCGGCGCGACGAGTTCGTTCATCCTCGGCGCCATCGGC
Source organism: uncultured Caulobacteraceae bacterium (assembly GCA_964642205.1). Taxonomy (GTDB): domain Bacteria; phylum Pseudomonadota; class Alphaproteobacteria; order Caulobacterales; family Aquidulcibacteraceae; genus JBEVOS01. The sequence goes on along the minus strand of CAZXNY010000146.1, from coordinate 3,964 downwards.
ACCGGTTGCCTCGTGCTCGGCCTTCTCGTGCCCGTGCTGCCAACGCTCGCGGCGTTCGTGCTTGGCGTCATCGGCGCCGGCCGCGCGCAGATCGAAGGCGACCCGACTGGCCTGGCGCTGTCGCGCATCTCTTGGATCGGCGCGCTCGTGCTCATGGGCCTTGGGATCGTCGCGCTCGTCGTCGTGCTCGCCTTCTTCGGCGGCATGATGGGCCTCTGGATGAATTGGGACGGTTGGCGCGTGCATACGTGACGCCAATCCTCACGCGGGGGAGGCGTCCGCGCAGCGGACGGAGGGGGCGAGACTCGCGCTGTGCCCCTCAGTCATCGCTCCGCGATGACAGCTCCCCCGTAAACGGGGGAGCATTACAGCGGCAACGTCTGGCTCTCGCTTGTAATAAAGCCGCGCATCGCCGCGAAGCGTTCCTTGAACACCTCCGGCCACTCGATTTCGACCATCGCCATCGCCCCATCGATGCGATAGGGGCCAAGACACGTTTTGAAATCGGGAATGCGATCTTGCAGCGCGCGCCAATCGCCTTCGTGCTTGGCGAGCATCAGCCCGCCTGCGCCATCGCGTTCGGTGATGACGATCCAGATGTTCTCTGCGCCAAGGTCATCCGGCAAACGCCACGGCGGATGCGTGCGCGCGACGCCGGCCTTGTAGAGTATGATCGCATTGCCGGCCGGATCGCGCAGATGCGCCTCGCGCCACAACCATGATTGATCCACCGGATCGCTGTCGAACGCGATCCCCGCCGCTTTGAGCCGCGCGACCTCATCATCAAGATCGTCGCACTCGAAGTAAATCACCCCCGCATTCTCGCGCGGAATATCGAGCGTGAAGTGCAGCGAAAACGTCGATCCGCCCTCCGGCAACTCGAACCGCGCGTAGTGCCCTGACAACACGATCAGCTTGAGCCCGAGCGTTTCGTAAAACGCCACGGAGGCCGGCATGTCGTTCGCGCCGACTGTGACTTGGTTGAGCCGCATCAGCGCCAGCCCGCGAACAGATCGGCCGCCTCGCGCCACGAGCCGACAACACGCGCCGCGCCCGCAGCCGTGAGCGGGCCTGCACTTGCTGCCGTGCAATGCCCGCCGCCGGTAAAGCCCCACACGTCCATCCCCGCCGCGCGCCCGGCGAGCACGCCATTGCGGCTATCCTCGATCACGAGGCACCGCGCGGGATCGACGCCGAGTGCGTTCGCTGCGTGCAGAAAGATGTCGGGCGCGGGCTTGGCCTTCGCCACCAGCTCGGTCGAGTACACATGCGGATCGAAGTGCGGCCACAGCCCCGTGCGTTGCAGCTTCATGTCCAGATTGCGCGCGTTCGACGAACTCGCGACGGCCTTACGTCCCGCGAACGCCGCCACCGCATCGTGCACGTCCGCGATCGCCGCGAGCCGTTCGCTCTCAAGCGCGGCCTGATAGCCAGCCTTTGCGCGCTGGAAGAATTTCTCGATCGCGCCGGGCGCGGCCATCACGGGGTAATCTTCCACCAGCGCCGCCAGCCAGCTGCGCTCATCGAGCCCCATGAAGCGCGCCATGTAAGCGGACCGCTCGGGCACGACGCCAAACTCCGCAAGCACGGCGCCTTCGACGTCGAGCGCCAGCACCTCGGTGTCCACCAGGACGCCGTCGCAATCGAAAATCACCGCCTCATACATGCGCGCTAGATGGATCGGTGCTTTCCGCCGCGCAAGCCTTGTTCGCCCTTAGGTCCGCTCGGTAGAATGCTCCCAACGAATATGGAGGAACGAGCATGGCTGACGGCGCTTTCAAGCAGGATGGGCTCGCGCAGATTCCGCTGGGCCTGCAGAGCGTCGTCGATGCGGGCGATCTCTCCGGTTTCGTCACGCTCGTCTGGCGCAAGGGCGAGGTCGTTCAGCTCAACACGCTCGGCATGGCCGATATCGAAGCCGGCCGCCCGATGGCGCGCGACACGATCTTCCGCATCGCCTCGATGACAAAGCCCATCACCTCGGTCGCCGCGCTGCAGCTGATCGAGGAGGGCAAGATGAAGCTCGACGATCCGATCAAGAAATGGATCCCCGA
>CAZXNY010000146.1:0-1810 GCA_964642205.1 uncultured Caulobacteraceae bacterium | reverse complement strand
TGATCGAGGAGGGCAAGATGAAGCTCGACGATCCGATCAAGAAATGGATCCCCGAATTTGCGAACATGAAGGTGCTGATCGATCCGCAAGGGCCGCTCGATGCGCTGGAACCCGCGCAGCGGGACATCACCGTGGAAGACCTCTTCACGCACCGCTCGGGCCTTGCGTATGGCTTCACCTCGATCGGGCCGATCGCGCATGCCTATGAGCGCACGCTCGGCTCGCCCCTGGTGACCGAAAAAACGCCGGATGCATGGCTGAAGGCGCTGGCGACGTTGCCGCTCTCATATCAACCTGGCGATCGCTTCCAGTACAGCCAATCGACGGACGTGCTCGGTTTCCTGGCTGGCCGTGTGGCCGGCAAGCATTATCGCGATCTCATCATGGAGCGGATTTTGCAGCCGCTCGGCATGAACGATACGGATTTCTGGGTGCCGCCGGAAAAGCGCAATCGCGGCGCGCAGCTCTACAAGCTCGATCAGGAAAGCGGGAAGCTGAACCGCTCGGCGTGGGCGACGTTCGATGCGCCGGGCGCGCCGGACTTCTGCGCCGGCGGCGGCGGCTTGTTCTCGACGGCGGACGATTATCTCAAGTTCGCGCGCATGCTGCTGAACAACGGCGAAGTCGATGGCGTGCGTTTGCTGAAGCCGGAAACCGTGCAGCTGATGCGCACCAATCGCTTGAGCGATCACCAGCGCACGATCCCGTTCATGGGCATTCCGTTCTGGCTCGGCCAAGGTTTTGGCCTTGGTCTCTCCGTCATCACCGATCCGGAAAAGCAGGCGTGGATGGGCGCGGGCTCGAAGGGCGGCTTCGGCTGGCCCGGCGCGTTCGGCACCTGGTGGCAGGCCGATCCGGAAGAAGACATGGTGATGATCTATCTCATCCAGAACGAGATGGATCTCTCGCCCGAAGCCGCCTCGCAACTCGCCACCGGCCAACGCATGGGCGGGCGCCTCGCGTTGCCGATGTTCCAGAAAGGCGTCTACGGCGCGCTCGGGAAATAGAACGCTCCCCCTCCCCGCGAGGGGAGGGGGCAGGGGGTGGGCGAATCCCAACCTCTGAAATGTTGCGCACAAGCAGCGTGAACACGACACGCGTCATGTTTCACCTCACCCCCATACCCCTCCCCTCGCGGGGAGGGGAGCGAGTCAGCGCATCGCCTCGAACGTCCAAGTCCGATCGCTCGCACGCGGCGCGCGGCGCGCGTCGTAATTGCCGATCACGCGAATGTCGCGAAAGCCGGCGGCGCCGAGCGCGAGCGCGAATTCTTCGCACCCCCAATAACGCTGCTCCATGAGATCGATTTCGCTCTCGATAAGCTTGCCGCCGCGCCAGCGCTCGTAACGATACCGCCGCCGCACGACTTGCGTGAACATATCGGCCTCCGTGCGCCGCCCTTCACACGTCAGCAGATCGCCGTTCGGCGGCGTCCACTCGCGAAGATCGTCGCTGCCAGCGGTGAGATAGGCGAGCCCCTGAATGTCCAGCGTCACGCGCCCGCCCGGCGCGAGGTGATCGTAGAGCCGCTTCAGCACCGCAAGCGCCGTCGCGAACTCCGCGATCAACGTGAACGAACCCGCGGGTACGAGGATCGCGGCGAAACGTTGCTCGTAAGAAAAATCCTCGAAGCGCGCTTCGCTCATCGGCGGATCGAAGCCCGCCTCCGCGCAGCGCGCGCGGCCCTGCGCCAGCATTTCCGGCGAAGGATCGAACCCCCACGCCTCGTGCCCCGCCTTCAAGAGCGGCACGAGCGTGCGCGCCGAGCCGCACGCCGGCTCAAGGATCGGCCCGCGCACATCCGCGAGCC
>CAZXNY010000145.1:0-7143 GCA_964642205.1 uncultured Caulobacteraceae bacterium | reverse complement strand
TTTTGGGTCCTGGTCGCGGTCGTCGCGGGCGCGACGCTCGGGCATTTCGCGCCCGAGACCGGCGCGGCGATGAAGCCGCTGGGCGACGCCTTCATCGCGCTCGTGAAGATGATCATCGCGCCGGTGATCTTCTGCACCGTGGTGACCGGCATCGCCGGCGTGCAAAAGCTCGAAGGCGTCGGGCGCATCGGCGTCAAAGCGCTGATCTATTTCCTGATCGTCTCGACGTTCGCGCTGATCGTCGGGCTCATCGTCGGCAATGTGCTGCAGCCTGGCCACGGGATGAACGTCGATCCCGCAACGCTCGATGCGGGCGCGGTTTCAAGCTACGCCGCGCAGGCGCACGAGACGACGATCACCGGCTTCCTGCTCTCGATCATCCCGACGACGATGATCTCGGCCGTGACCTCCGGGATGATCCTGCAAGTGCTGCTGGTCGCGATCCTGTTCGGGTTTGGGCTCGCCATGATGGGCGAGCGCGGCAAGCCGCTTTTGGAGATCATCGGCTGGGTCAGTCAGGCGGTGTTCAACGTCGTCAAGATCGTGATGTTCGCAGCGCCCATCGGCGCGTTCGGCGCGATGGCGTTCACGATCGGGCGCTACGGCATCGCGAGCCTGTTCGATCTCGCGCAGCTTGTGGGCGCGTTCTACGTGACGGCGCTGCTGTTCGTGATCGTGGTGCTTGGGCTGATCGGCTGGGTCACCGGCTTTTCGATCTTCCGCCTGATCGGCTACCTCAAGGAAGAGCTGCTGCTCGTGCTTGGCACGTCGTCATCGGAATCGGCGCTGCCGCAGCTGATCGACAAGATGGAGAAGGCTGGCGCGCCGCGGACGATCGTGGGGCTCGTCGTCCCCGCCGGCTATTCGTTCAACCTCGACGGCACCAACATCTACATGACGATGGCCGCGCTCTTCATCGCGCAGGCGACGAACACGCCGCTCTCAATCGAACAGCAGATCTTGCTGCTTTTGGTCGCGATGATTTCCTCAAAGGGCGCGGCGGGCGTAACGGGCTCTGGGTTTATTACGCTGGCGGCGACGCTTTCGGTGGTGCCAAGCGTGCCGCTCGCCGGGATGGCGCTGATCCTTGGCGTCGACAGGTTCATGAGCGAATGCCGGTCACTGACGAACTTCGTTGGCAACGCGGTGGCGACGCTCGCGGTCGCGCGTTGGGAGGGCGGCTTGGATCACGCGAAGCTGCGTGCTGCGCTGCACAACCAACAGGGTGACCACGCTGTTGAGCATGTCGCCCAGCCGGAAGCGGACCAATCCCGCCCTTAAACCTTCGCCACAATCCCCAGAATGAACGTTTTCGTCACGTCATATGCCGTTCGGTGTGGTACGGTCGCCTCAGCGTCAAGGCCGTTGGGGTGAGCGGTCGCGCCCGTTTGATGGAGACTGCATATGCAGGCTCAGAACGTGTTCGACATTATCGCCCTGAGCAGCGAGCTCCGGCAGACCGCCGAACGCATGACCGGCGATGTCAACGAAGCGTGCCTTCTCGTGCATCAGGTTGTCGCCAAGGCGCTGGCGGCGCCGCGCAAGGCGGACGCCGAAGCGATGCGGCGCGATCTGGCCGTCTTGGCGCGCGCGCCGATCAACTAGCTACCAAATCCGCACTTCGCGCACCGCCAGTGAAACCGCGTCGCGCGGCTTAAGGGCGCGCGCGGCCTCATGCGGGGCGCGCATCTCAAACACTTTGCCTTCTCCGCCCGGCGTCTCCAGCGCGCAGACGACGCGCGTGTCTGGGCCGGCGGAGAGGAGCGCGTGCACGCGCGCGGGCGCGCCAGCGCCGTTGGTGGCAATGCTGAACGCATCGGGCCGGATGTGCGCGATGGCGGGGCCGTCGGCCGGCGCGGCGCCAAGGATAGGTGCTTCGACGCCTGCGATCAGCGCGCGGCCAGCGCGCACGTCACAAGGCGCTTGAACGCTGTCGCCCAAAAAGTCGAACACGAAGGGCGTTGCGGGCGTGTGGTAGAGTTCTTCCGGCGCGCCGACTTGTTCGAGCTTGCCGTCCTTCAAAACGGCGACGCGGTCCGCGAGGTCGAGCGCTTCTTCCTGATCGTGCGTGACGAAAATTGTGGTGAGACCGGTGCGCTCGTGCAGATCGCGCAGCCAGCGCCGCAGATCGCGCCGGACCTTTGCATCCAGAGCGCCGAAGGGTTCGTCGAGCAGAAGGATACGCGGCTCGATCGCCAGCGCGCGCGCGAGCGCGACACGTTGCTTTTGGCCGCCGGAGAGCTGGCTCGGATAGCGCCCGCCCAGGCCATCGAGTTGCACGAGGGCCAACAGTTCTTCCACACGGCGCTTGATCTCGCTGCGCTTGGGGCGCTCGCTACCCTTCTTCGCCTCAAGACCGAAAGCGACGTTCCGCGCCGCCGTCATGTGACGGAAGAGGGCGTAGTGCTGAAACACAAAGCCGATGCGTCGCGCGCGCACTTGCTTTGCGAGCAGGTCCTCGCCACCGAAGCTCACCGAGCCGCTGTCGGGAGTCTCAAGGCCAGCGAGCACGCGGAGCAGCGTCGTCTTGCCCGAGCCGGAGGGGCCGAGGAGGGCGAGAAACTCACCGTCCCTGGCCGAGAGGGAAACGTCGTTGAGCGCCGGAAAGCGCCCGAAGCGTTTCGAGATGTTCTGAATTTCGAGCGACATAGCGACGGCCTACCGATGGCGCTGGGCGGCGATTTCCGCCGCGAACTGGGTTTCAAGGAACGTCTTCACCGCGAGCGTGACCAACGCGAACAACGCGAGCAGCGAGGCAACGGCGAACGCGGCGACGAAGGCGTATTCGTTGTAGAGCACCTCCACGTGCAGCGGCATCGTGTTGGTGAGGCCGCGGATGTGCCCGGAGACGACCGCGACGGCGCCGAACTCACCCATCGTGCGCGCGGTGCACAAAAGCACGCCGTACATCAGCGCCCAGCGGATGTTCGGCAGGGTGACGCGGAAAAACGTGCGCCAGCCGCCGGCGCCAAGCGTGGCGGCTGCGCTCTCATCGTCCGTGCCTTGCGACTGCATCAGCGGGATGAGCTCACGCGCGACGAACGGCAGCGTGACAAACAGCGTCGCGAGACAAATCCCGGTGACGGTGAAAATAATCTGGATGTTCCAGGCATCAAGCTGTGGGCCGAACCAGCCATGCGCGCCGAACACCAGCACGTAGACGAGACCCGAGATCACCGGCGAGATCGAGAACGGCAGATCGACGAGCGTGATGAGCGCCGTTTTGCCCCAGAACTCGAATTTGGTAACGGCCCAGGCGATGGCGATCCCAAATATCGTGTTGAGCGGGACGACGATCGCCGTCACCAGCAATGTCAGCTTGATGGCCGCGAGCGCGTCCGGCTCCTGAAGCGAGGCGACGTACATCGCCCAGCCTTGCCGCAGCGCTTCGGCGAACACGGCCACGAGTGGCATCACCAGCACGAGGCCGAGAAACAATACGGCGAGCATGATGATGAGCCCAGAGACGAAGGGGCCCTCGCGGGTGGCGTCGCGACCGCTCATCGGCGTGTCCGCGCAAGGCGCTGCTGCAGAATGTTCAGCGGCAGCAGAATGAGGAACGAGATGACCAGCATTGCCAGGCCAATCGCCGCCGCGCCCGCGTAATTGTACTCTTCCAAGCGGAAGATGATGAGAAGCGGTGCGATCTCGCTGACGTACGGCAGATTGCCGGCAATGAAGATAACGGAGCCGTACTCTCCGACGGCGCGCGCGAACGCGAGCGCAAAGCCACCAAGAAGCGCGGGTAGAATGAGCGGCAGCACGACGCGCGTGACCGTTCGAAAGCGTGAAGCGCCAAGCGTGGCGGATGCTTCCTCGATCTCGCGCTCAAAGTCTTCGAGCACGGGCTGCACCGAGCGCACGACAAACGGGAAACCAACAAAGATCAGCGCGACCAGCACGCCGAGCGGCGTGTAGGCGATCTGAATGTTGAACGGGTTGAAGAGCGCACCGATCCAGCCGGTGGGTGCGTAGATCGTCGCGAGCGCGATGCCGGCCACAGCCGTCGGCATTGCGAACGGCAAATCAACGAGCGCATCGAGAAAACGGCGGCCCGGAAACTCGTATCGAACCAACGCCCACGCGACGAGCGTCCCGATGACGGCGTTGATGCATGCGGCGATCGCGGCGGCGCCAAAGCTCAGCCGAAGCGCTGCGAGCGTGCGCTCTTCCGTGAGGCTCGCCCACACGCCAGACAGACCAAGCTCCCACGGCCGCAACACCAGCGCTGAGAGCGGAATGAGCACGATGAGACTGAGATACGTGAGCGCGAAACCGAGCGCCGGCCAGAATCCTGGCAGGGCGCTCGGCTCGCGGAAGCGCCAACGCGGGGACGATCGCGTTGGCGTCGCGTGCTCCGTAGTCTGCACTGCGCTCACCGTCCCTCCGTCGATCCGCAGACCGTGCATGGCGCCTCAAACTCCTGGTTCTTCGGTCGCGATGTTGCGATCGCTCGCGGTTACCGGCGCTGAATCTGATCGAAGATTGCGCCGTTCGCGAAGTGCGTGCGCGTCGCGTTGGCCCAGCCGCCGAACTCTTGGTCGACCGTGACGAGCGGAATATCGCGAAACTGATTGCGGTTCGCTGCGAGGAGGGCCGCATCGCGCGGGCGATAGTGGTTTTGCGCAATGATGCGTTGCGCCGCGGGCGTGTAGAGGAAACGCAGATAGGCTTCCGCGATCGCCGCGTTGCCGTTGCGCTGCACGTTGCGATCCACCCACGAAACGGAGGGTTCAGCAAGTATGGAGAGCGAGGGATAGACGATATCGACTTGGCCTGGGCCGAGCTCCGCCTGTGCAAGATATGCTTCGTTCTCCCACGCGAGCAGCACATCGCCGATGCGGCGCTGTACGAACGTCGTCGTCGAACCGCGTGCGCCGGTGTCGAGCACAGGCACGTTGCGATAGAGACGCTGCACGAAATCGCGCGCCGTCGCGTCCGTGCCGCCCGGCTGGCGCTTCGCCCACGCCCAGGCAGCCAGATAATTCCAACGCGCGCCGCCGGACGTTTTCGGGTTTGGCGTAATGACGCTGCGGCCCGGGCGCACGAGATCGCCCCAATCGCGAATACGCCACGGATTGCCGCGCCGCACCAGGAACACGATCGTCGACGTGTACGGCGCCGAGTTCTGCGGCAGCCGGGTTTGCCAGTTGCGCGCGATCAGGCCGCGCGCGGCGATTTCATCGATGTCTTGGCCTACAGCCAAGGTGACCACGTCCGCGCGCAAGCCATCGATCACCGAGCGCGCTTGCCGGCCCGAGCCGCCGTGCGATTGGTTGATCGTGACGCGCTGACCATTGTGCGTGCGCGCCCACTCCGCCGCGAAGGCGCGGTTGATGGCCACGTACAGTTCACGTGTCGGATCGTACGAGACGTTCAGAAGCGTGACTGGACGCGGCGCTTGAGCGCGCGCCCCCGTGGCGACAGCAAGCGCGCCGGCGCCAAGGCCGGCTGCGATGCTGCGTCGCGAGAGGTGCTTGGTCATGGGACGTGGTCCTTGGCTGGTGCGCCGTTCGCTAGAACGACACTTGGGTTCGCAATGCGAAGGCGTCGTAGTCCTGGCCGATCTGCGTAAGCGATGTGCTGTTCAGACGGTCGACTTCGACGGAATGGTACTGCAGCATGAAGCGCAGGATGTTGTTCGGATACCAATTGAGGCCGAGCGACGTGATGGTCTGCTCGCCGCCGCGCACGGTGTCGTTTGTCGCGGCCGGGTTGGGCCCCGTTTCATTGTCGTTGAGATCGAGCACGCTGTAGCGCGCCGCAAGTTCGAACGCGCCGAAGTGACCATCAGCCGGGTTAAAGGCGTGCGCTGGCCGCAGAGCAGCAAAGCCGCCGTTCGTCGCATTCCAGCGGCGGGATTCGCCGTTGAGCGCCCACGCGCCCTGGACGTACCAGCCGCGGAATTCGTTGTCCGACACCGCGCCCGAACGATCGACGTTGATCGTCAGATATTCGCCGGTGAGCAGGAGGCTCTTCCATTGCGCGCCAAGCTCGACGCCATAGGCGTTAGCGCCCTCGGCGTTGAGCGCGCCGCTATCGACGAGACGGGCGCCATCGACACGCAGTTCGGGGCGATCGCGCAATTGAATCGTCGCGGGGCCGGCCACGCCAGGCGCGGTTGTGTCCGGCAGCTGGAAAATCGTCGAGTAGTTCGCGCCGATGTGCACGCCGTAATCGGGCGAGCTGATCGGCAGCCATCCGGCGCGCACGACGGCGCCGGTTTGCTCATCGTTCGTGGCGCCGTCGCTGTTACCGATGAGGCCGCCCGTAAGAATCGCCGAGAGCGCGAGACGATCGCCGTTGGCGTAGACGCCGAGCGCGCTGCGCCCATCGCCGCCGAACGTGCTGCGTACGGTTTCAGCGATTGAAGGCCGCTCGAGGAAGACTTGGTCGGCGTTCGACGTTGCGCCTTCGAGCGTGTTCTCGACGGCGAAGCCGCCGACGCGAACACGAACGGGCGCGGTGAGGCCGAAGGGGCGCCAGCCGGCATATTCGAGCCACGCCTGTTGGAGGCCTGCAGCCTCCACGCCCGAACCGCCAGTTTCGTACGTGATGGCGTAGTTCCAATCGGTGAAGGCCGTGCCTTCGACGCCGAGGCGCGCGCGGCGGAAGTTTGTGCCCGCGTTGAGATCGCGAACGCCGGCGGGGACAGACGCATCGCCGCTTTGATCGTAGGTCGCTGCGTCGAACTGGAAGACGCCGCGGATCGCGGTGCGGAAGGCGCCATCGGGTGTCGCGAACGTTGGGCGCGCATTGTTGAGCGTGACCTGGACGGCCTCGCTCTGTACGCGGCGCACATCGGCGACGTCGGCGGCGCTGCTTTCCTTCAGGTCGTTGAGTTGGCTCTCCAACTCCGCCAGACGCGCTTCGAGCGCCTGGATGCGCGCGTCGCGCTCCTCTGGCGTCAGTTGCGCCTGCTGGGCTTCGGCCAGGCCCGCCAGGGCCAGCCATGACGCGCCCAAAATCGCCGCCTGCTTCACATTCATACTCGCGCTCCCCGATTGCGCCCACGAAACAAACCCCGCCTAACCCGACTGGGTCAATCGAGATTAAGCTATAGAGTGAGCCAGGGAATCTAAACGAGGTCTTGCGAAGGGCGCCCCAAAGAGGGAGGGCCGGACGTCTGACCTAGACGCCCGG
>CAZXNY010000144.1:0-7174 GCA_964642205.1 uncultured Caulobacteraceae bacterium | reverse complement strand
GCGCATGCGCGGGTCTTGCTCTCGGCGACCAGACTTTCGAGCGCGGCTTCGACAGCGTCGAGCAGCGCGTCTTGCAGCAAGAGATCGTCGATCGCGTAGCCGCAGAGGCTGAGCTCGGGCGTGAGGAGGAGGGCCGCTTTGGCGGCTTCGGCTTCCTTCCAGAAGGTGAGGATTTCGGCGGCGTTCGCCGCCGGGTCGGCCGGATGGACGCGCGGGGCGACGGCCGCGGTCCGGACGAAGCCGTGCGTGTAGAGCGAGAGGAAGGGCGCGCCGGCGGACTTGACCATGACCGAGCTTACCACCTTATGCTCAGATTGACTACAAGTCCCGCACGGGGAAGCGGAGGGGCTTTCTAGCGCCTAGGACTTTGCCCGCGCCACAAGCGCCGTGGTGGATTGGCCCTCGGTGAGCCCGGCGAGCACGATCCGGCCGCCCCAGGACTTCACGAGATCGCCGCCGACGACCTGGTCCTCACGGTAATCGGCGCCTTTCACGAGAATGTCAGGGGCCAGCGCCCGGATGAGTTCCAGGGGGGTGTCCTCTTCGAAGGCGACGACCATGTCGACGCCCTTGAGGCCGCTCATGACCGCAGCGCGGCTCTCGAGCGCTTGCACCGGGCGGGTCGGCCCCTTGAGGCGGCGGACGGAGGCGTCCGAGTTCAGCGCGACGATGAGACGATCGCACGCGGCGGCCGATTGGCTGAGCAGCGAGACGTGGCCCGCGTGCAGGAGATCGAAGCAGCCATTGGTGAAGCCGACGACCAAGCCTTCGGCGCGCCATTTATCACGCTGTGCGAGCGCCTTGCCGATGGGGGTGACGGCTTCGTCCGGCGTTTGCGCTTCCGCGCCCGAGCGGCTCTGGCTGCGCATCGCGACGCTGAGCTCGTGCGGCGAGACGGTGGCGGTGCCGACTTTGCCGACGACGACGGCGGCGGCGGCGTTGGCGACGCGCACGCCCTGCTCATGCGGCAGGTGCGCGGCGAGGCTGAGCGCGAGGCCCGCCACGACGGTATCGCCCGCGCCCGACACGTCGAACACTTCGCGCGCTTCGGCGGGGAGGTGGATGTTGGGCTGGCCGTCCCGGTAGAGCGTCATGCCCTTTTCCGAGCGGGTGAGCAGGATCGCGGCGCCGCTCGCGTCCATCGCGGCCTTGGCGGCAATCTCGGCTTGCGCATCGGTTTCGCACGGCAGGCCGACGGCGGTGGTCAGCTCCTTGCGGTTGGGCGTGATGATGCTGGCGCCGCGATATTCCGCGAAATTCATGCGTTTTGGATCGACGATCACCGTGCGCTTGCTCTTCTTGGCGGCGGCGAACGTGGCGGCGAGCACGGCGTCGGTCAGGACGCCTTTGCCGTAGTCGGAGAGGACGACCACATCGCAGGTGGCGACCGCGTCCTCGATCTCTTCGATCAGCGCGTCATGCGCGGCTTTCGGCGGCGGCTCCACGCGCTCGCGGTCAACGCGCACGATCTGGTGCTGGCCCGAGAGGTAGCGCGTCTTGGTGATGGTGGGGCGGCCCTGCACGCTGACGAAGCGCTGCTCGATGCGCCCTTCGGCGGCGGCGAGCGCTTCGACGAGTTGATGGCCGGCCGGATCGTCGCCGATCAGGCCGATGAGCAGCGCGTTGCCGCCGAGCGCCGCGATATTGGCCGCGACGTTCGCCGCGCCGCCGAGTGCGTGGCGCTCGGATTGGACGAGCAATACCGGCACGGGCGCATCGGCCGAGATGCGGTTGACCTGCCCGACGATGTGCACGTCGAGCATGACATCGCCGATCACCGCCACGCGGGCGTGCCGGAAACGGTCGATCAGCGGAGAGTCGGTGCGTTTGGCTGGGGCCATTTTCTTCTTGGACATAGCCACTCCGGCCCCGGCTGTCAGGGGCGCCTACCGGACACGCCCGCAATTGCGCGCGCCGATGCAAAATATGCGCCGCCGCCCTTTCCCCAAGCAGGTTGTTTCGTTTCCGGCATCTACACTCGCCCTTAAGGCCGATGGGGTTGACTTGGGGGCTTGGGGATAGACCTATGTCCCTGAGCTTTTCTACTGGCGCGCGAATTGCTGCAGCGCCCGCAGGCGTGCGGGCAAGCGGCTTGCGTGCTTCGAGCTGTGCTTCCCACGGGGCGGGCGCGCTCGGTCCTAGAATGGGGCAAGGCGAATGCAGTCTGTTTGGGAGCCGCTGAAGCGCGCCTGGAAGGGCGTTGCAGCCGGCGCCGTATTGGCGGCGGTGGCGGGCTCCGGGCTCGCCGTTGCTGGCGCGCAGGGGCTGTTTGGCGGACCAGGCCCGCAAACCGAGATCCATGCACGGCTCCTTGAGGAGCGTGATCAGGCGGCCCGCCGCGCGGAAGAGCGCGCGTTTACCGAAGCTTATCTGGCGCAGCGCGCCTGCGAATTCACAGTCGAGAACGGCGAGACGTTTGCTGGTCTCCTGATCCGCGCCGGCGCCGCCCCTGGCGATGCGCACGCGATCCTGGCCTCGATCGACGACATCTATAATCCGCGCAGCCTGCGCCCCGGCCAGCCGATCAGCCTTGTGTTCGATGGGCCGGAAAACGCGCCGGACGCGCGCCTCACGGGTCTGGCGTTCCGTTCGGAGCCAGGCGCTTCGGTGACGGCCAACCGCATCGTCGGCGGCGGGTTCGCGGCGCGCCAAGTGCTCATGCCGCTGACGTATGAGATCGCGCGCATCGGCGCGGCGGTCGATGGCAATCTGTATCAAAGCGCACTGAACTTGGGCGCGACGGACCGCGAGATCAGCGCGCTCGCCGATGCGTTTTCGTATGACGTCGACTTTCAGCGCGACATTCGTCCGGGCGACCGGTTCGAGCTCGTGTTCGAGCGCTTCTACGACGACGAAGGCAACACGGTGCGTACGGGCGAGCTGTTGTTCGTCGGCCTCGAAGCGCGCCAGACGCAGCGGCACTTCTATCGCTTCCAGGCGCCGGGCGATTCGCGCGCCGATTGGTATGACGCGCAGGGCCATAGCGCGCGCAAGTTCCTGATGAAGACGCCGATCAACGGCGCGCGCCTCTCTTCAGGCTACGGGATGCGGCTGCATCCGATCCTTGGCTATTCGCGCATGCACCGCGGCGTCGACTTCCGCGCGGCGAGCGGCACGCCGATCATGGCGGCGGGCGATGGCGTGATCGTGCGCGCCGGGCCGTTCAGCTCTTACGGCAATTACATCCGCATCCGTCACGCCAATGGCTATGAAACGGCCTATGCGCACCTGTCGCGGTTCAACCGCGGCATGCGCGCGGGCGCGCGGGTCCGGCAGGGCGAAATCATCGGATTTGTGGGCAATACGGGCCGTTCGACCGGACCGCATCTTCACTATGAGGTGATGCGCCGTGGCCAGCAGATCAATCCGATGAACCTGCAAGTCGCGACGGGGCGTAACCTCACCGGCCACGATCTGCGGCTGTTCGAGGCCGAGCGCGAACGGATCGATACGCTGCGGCAGGCGCGCGCACATGAATCGGGCGTAACGGTCGCGACAGCTACGATGGACGCGACGCGCGCGATCGCTGCGACAGCGACGCGCTAACAGCGCAGGCAGGCGCCTAAGTCGCTATCGGTAACAATTAGGTTGAGCCTAAGGCGAGGCGAGGTAATGATCGCCGCGCACGCACGCGTTGAAACAAAGGCGCAGGTATGGGGCTCACCGCGCTCATTGCAGACGACCACGAGCTGTTTCGCGACGGCCTGAAGCTGCTGTTGCTCGATCTCCTGGATGCTCAAGAGGTTATCGAGGCCGAGACGCTCGACGATGCGATCGACAAGCTGGAAGACGGACGCGCGGTCGATCTGATTTTGGTCGATCTGCGGATGCCGGGCATGGCGGGCGTCGAATCGCTCACCGCGCTGATCGACGGCTTTCCCGATTCCAAAATCGTGGTCGTTTCGGCCTGGGAAGAGCGGGCGGACATTCTCGCCGCGCTCGATGTGGGCGTGCACGGCTATATTCCGAAGACGCTCGCGAACGCGCAGATCGCGGACGCGATCAAGTCGGTGCTGACGGGCGCGATCTATGTGCCGGCCTCGCTCGGGCGGCGCGATGCGGCGGCGGCCGCGCCCGCACGCCCCTCGGCGCAGAGTGGCGGCCCGGCCGCCAGCGCGGATGCGCGCTTCACCCAGCGCCAGCGCGATGTGATCGGCGAATTGCGCAAGGGGCGTTCGTCGAAGGAAATCGCGCGGACGCTCGATATCGCGGAGGGCACGGTGAAGATTCACCTCGCCGCGATCTACCGGACGCTCGGCGTGCGCACGCGCGCGGAAGCGATCGTCAAGCTGAGCAACAGCGAATATTGAGCGCCTAGGCTGGCGCGGCGACGCGGTCGGCTTGTTGGCGCAGGGCATGGATCGACGCCGCGAGCGCGACGGCGCTGACGAACTCGCTCGGCTGTACGGGTTTTGTGAGCCAGTCGTAGCCGGAGGCGCGCAGCATCGCGAGCGTCTCGGCGCCGGTATCGCCCGTCACGATCAGCACGGCCGGCGGCGGTGAAAGGCGCGCGCAGGATGCGTTGGCGAGTTCGACGCCGCGCAATTCGCCATCGAGCCGGAGATCCAGCACCAGCATCGCGGGCGGCGCGCCATCGGCGAGCAACGCATCGAGCGCGGACGCGCCATCGCCGGTGCGCACCTGGGCGCCCGCGTCGCGCAGGATTTGCGCGGCCGCCTCCAGCGCGAGCGGCTCATCGTCGATCACCACGACGTTGACGCCGGCGAGCGAGACTTCGGAGTCCTCATCTGCCTCGGCTTCGAGATCGGCGCGGTCGCCTTCTGGCGCGGTGACCGAGAAACATGCGCCGCCTTCCGGGCCGGCGGTGACAGAGGTTTGCAGGCCAAGCTGTTCGGCGATGCGCCGCACGATGGCGAGCCCGAGACCAAGGCCATCGGTATGGGTGGCCGAAAGGCGCGAGAACTCGTTGAAGATTTCGTCGGCCTTGTCGGCGGGCACGCCGGGGCCGCGGTCGGTGACGGTGACGGTGACGCGCTGGTTTTCCGCGCGCGCTTCAATGCGCGCCCAGCCGCCGCCGTGCTTCATCGCGTTCGACACGTAATTGCGCAGCACGGCATCGAATTGGCGTGGATCGGTGCGCAGCGCGAGCGTCGTCGGCGCGATCTCGACGCGCTCGGCGCCGAACTCGGCGGCGATGCGGTCGAAGGAATCTTGTAGCGCGAAGTCTTCAATGTCCGGCTGATCGACGCCCGATTGGATGCGCGCAAGATCGAGCAATGCGCCGAACATTTGCACCATCGAATTGATAGCGCGCTCCATGTTGACGAGGATCTTCTCGCTGTCGGGCGCAGTGGCGATGCGCCGGCGCAGCGCGCTGACGTAGAGCGAGAGGGCGTGCAGCGGCTGGCGCAGATCGTGGCTGGCGACGGCGAGGAAGCGCGTCTTGGCCGCGTCCGAGGCTTGCGCTTCGGCCTTGGCGCGTTCTAGCGCGACGTTGGATTGCTCCAGCATGCGGCGCACCGAGTTCCAGACCGCGCGCTCACGCGCGATCCCCAAGAAGCTCAAGACGCACGCGGCCATCGCGACGGCGGCGAGCGCGATCGCCAGACGATCGGAGGTGTTGTGCTGGCCTTGCTCGGCCACAGTGAGGCTCGCGATGCTTGCCTCGGCGTTGTCGACGAACTCGAATACGGTTTGCCGGACGGCGAGCTGTGTCGTGGTCGCTTCGGGGCGGAGCATCAAGTTGAACGCGGCCTGGCCGCGCCCGGCGTCGCGGAGCGCAACGGCCTGCGCGCAGAACGCCAGGCGCTGTTCGACGGCGTTGCTGACTTGCGCCACGGCGGGGGCGAGGCCGGGACTATCGCTGACCGCTTGGCGCAGCCGCGTCAGCGCGATTTCGGATTCGGAAACGCCGTGCTCGTAATCCCGACGATAAAGCGCGCCGGCGCCGCCGGCGTACGCGCGATAGCCGCCCTCGACTGTCTCCACGGCTTCCAGCACGCGGAACGCGGCGCGCACGTTGGCGCGGGTTTCGCCGATCGCGCTGATCATGCGCTGGCCGGCGTTGTGGGACGTGACGATTCCGATGACCAGCAACACGATCGTTGCGGCCACGAGAAGCGCGCCGCCCAGATGGAAGGCGCTGGAGCGCCTGCGTGCTTCAAGCATCCGTGGCATGGAGCATGAGCGTGGCGCGATGCGCCCCGCGCATCAAGGCTTGAGCAGCCAATCGATGATCGCTTCGGCGCGCGCGGGCTTGTACATGACCTCGTAGCCGACGCTTCGCGCGACGGCTTCGCCGCGCTTGCGCATGCTTCCCGTCAAAATCAGCACGCGTGCATGCGGCGCTGCTTGCCGCAAGGCGGTCGCGGCATCGACGCCATGCGGATAGTCGCCGATGTTGAAGTCCGCGATGATGGCGTGAAGCTGATGGGCGAGGCCGTCGAGCTTCGAGAGAATGTCCTCGGCCGTTAGCCCGTGAATCGCTACGGCGCCGCAGTCCGAAAGAATGAGCGCCAGCGCGTCCGCCGAGGCCGGATCGTCTTCCAGAACGGCAACGATGCGCGCGGAAGACATGCTTGTAATTCCAGCGAATTGCAGACGGCGCACATCACCACGGATCGTTCGTTCGCGATATGCGCGCGTCGTAACGCGCATGGCCTAGTGCGAACGGCCTAGGCCGCTCAGGGCGCCGCAGCTAGTCCAAGACTCGCCTTCTGCCTAGGTCTTCAACTGCAACTTATGTGTAATTTCGCGGTGCAGCATGTTTCGGCATCTTTTGAGGGCCGGAAAGTGAGCCCGGCGCAACAGCACGCCGGAGCAAACCGTGATGAAATCGAATGCCGCGTACGCCGATGACTCGTTTGCCGACGCGTCGTACGCGCCGGATGACTACGCTGGCGAAGCCGATTTCTGCGGGCGCGATGGCGCGATGCAATTGAAGCAAAAGATCGAGGCGTATTGGCGCGAGCGCGGCCAAGACGTGATGATCTCGCTGCAGAACGTTGGCTTCCATCCGGCGATCCGCGCCGCGCGCTACGATGTGCGCAGCGACATGGTCAACGGCCTGCCGCGCCCGGCCAAGCGCGCTCTCTAAAATTTTCAATATCGCCGGCCTGAGCGGGCCGGCGTTTCGGCGCGCGCTTGTCCATGAGCGTGCGCGGAAAGGGTCGGCGCGGCGCGGCGCCTAGGCGCCGCGCCGATCCGGGTTTCT
>CAZXNY010000143.1:0-7250 GCA_964642205.1 uncultured Caulobacteraceae bacterium | reverse complement strand
TGCCTATCGTGAACCTCGTCTGGTTCCTTGGGCTCAACGGCTTTCTGATGGGGCGCGAGTATGCCTCGCTCGCGGCAGTGCGTTCGATGAAGTGGCATGATGCGAGCGCGCTGCGGGCGCGTGCGCCGCTCGCTGTGTTCGTTGTCGGGTTGGTGTGTTCGATCGTGCCGTTTGTTGCGCCGCTGATCGGCGCGGGCGCTATGACGCGGCTGGTGAAGGCGCTTTCCAGTACCAATACCGCCCCTGCGTGACGAACCCTTCGCTCTCGTAGAGCGCGACCGCTGACGGGTTGTCCTCCTCGACCTGCAGATACGCCGTCGCAGCGCCTTGCTCGTGCGCCCAGCTGAGCAGAGTACGCAGGATGCGCCGCGCAAGACCACGGCGGCGCGCGTCCGGCGCCGTGCGCATCGCGAACACGCCCGCGAGGTCGCCAGTGACGACGCACATGCCGATGGCCGCGAGCGCAGCATCCTGCGTCGCTTCCGCGAACACTTTGGGATCTGGCGCGCGCGCAATGATGCCGCGCCGCTCATGCGTGTCTTCTGGGTGCGCTGCGGCGGCCGTCATCACCGCGTCAAACGCCGCGCCCGGCGCGCCGCGCAGGCGCACAGCCTCGTCACTGTCGATGGCGGCGAGTGGCCGTGTCATCACGAGCGTAGGCATCGAGCGCGAATAGCCGCGCGCCGCGAGCGCTTCAGGAAGTTGCACCGGCGCGCAGGCGTTTTCAGTGATGCGAAATTGTGGTGTGAGCGCGCGTTCGCGCAGCCAGTCTTCGGCGCTCGCAATGTCAGCGTCGAGATCGCTCCCGGTCCACGCCAGCGGCGCAACAGCGTTCGGCCGCCCGGTGAGCCCGCTATCGGCGTTGAGCGCCCAACCGTTGAGCACATCGCGCTCCCGCGCCGGCCACGCCTCGGTGACCGCGCGATCAATGGCGAACAGGTCTGTCATGTGAGCGCGGCGACAGTTGGATAGGCATGCACGACGTAGCGCGACAGTTTGTGCCGCGCCGGCAGGCCCATCACGTGCAGCGCCACTTGGTAGGCCGCTTCCCATTCCGCGGCCGTGCTTGGGCCGCCCATGTCTTCGTCGCCAACGAAATTGACCAGCACGAGCCACGCAGAGACGCCGCGGCTCCGTAGGAAGTGGAGGTGCGCGAAGCGGTTTGCCAGTTGGAAGAACGTTTCACACCAATCGGCTTTCGGCGTTGCGCCGAGCGCCTGCACTGTTTCGGCAAGCGCAGCTTCGATGCGGCTGCGCGATTCCAGTTTCGCTTGCGTTGGAGGCGACAGAATCTCGGCGATGTGCGCCTTCGCCTCAATCAGAAGCGCGTCGCCGCGATCTGTCGTGCCGAGCGCGTCCCATTGAGGGCCGCGCGCTGGCCAGAAGGCCGCAAGGTCGCCAGCTAAGCGTTCCGCACCAATGCGCTCGAGAAACGCTGCGTCGCGATATTCGGCAAAGTCATCGTCGGTCCGCGGCGACCGCCACGTGATGTGCGAGGCGCCATCGAGTTCTGCGAGGATGAGCGGATCGAGCGCCGAGGGGCGCTCGTTCACGCACTTCTGAATCCATTTGAGGCTGCCGCGCGCTCCCGCCGGCTGAGCGATGCGGCTCATGCCGGAGCGAGCGCCTTTTGCTCTACGAGCTTCACGATATCGCCCATGATGTCGGTGATACGGAAGTCCTTGGGCGTGTAAACGCCCGCGACGCCCACTTGCTTCAGCACCAGCGCGTCCGCCGGCGGAATGATGCCGCCGACGACGACAGGCACGTGATCCAAGCCTTCCTCGCGCATCAGGCGCACGACTTCGCGCACCAGATCGAGGTGCGATCCCGAAAGGATCGAGAGCCCGACGACGTGCGCCTTCTTCTCCTTCGCGGCGGCGACGATCTCCGCTGGCGTCAGGCGAATGCCCTCGTAGACGACGCTCATGCCAACCGCGCGCCCGCGCGCTGCGATCTGCTCCGCGCCGTTCGAGTGCCCGTCCAGACCGGGTTTGCCGACCACGAAAGTGAGGTTGCGCCCAAGCTTTTCCGAGAGCCGCTTCACATCTGCCTTCACGGCTTCGATGTCGTCGCCGTCGCTTTCGACGACGAGCGCAACGCCGGTCGGCGCGCGGAATTCGCCGTACACGTCGCGGAGCGTTTCGCCCCATTCGCCGGTCGTGACGCCCGCCTTCGCTGCCGCGATCGACGCATCCATAATGTTGCGGCCTTCTTGCGCCGCTTCGCGCAGCGCCTTCAGCGCTGCCGCGGCGGCTTTCGCATCGCGCTGATCGCGCCACGCACGCAGCGAGCGGATTTGATTGTCTTCGGCCGTGAAATCGACGGTCTGAATGATGCCTTCGCCCGCGGAGAGGGGCGAGGCTTCGGCGGTGGTGAACTTGTTGACGCCAACGACCGTCAGTTCGCCGCGCTCGATGCCCTCGGCGCGCTTCCGGTTCGAGTTGACCAGCGCTTCCTTCATGTAGCCGCTCTCGACCGCGACAACCGAGCCGCCCATCGCATCGATCTTCGCGAGCTCCGCGCGCGCGGCTTCCTTCAGCGCTTCGACCTTGCGCGTCACCACCGTCGAGCCGTCGAACAAATCTTCGAACTCCAGGAGATCGGTTTCGAACGCCAAGATCTGCTGCATGCGCAAAGACCATTGCTGGTCCCAAGGCCGCGGCAAGCCGAGCGCTTC
Source organism: uncultured Caulobacteraceae bacterium (assembly GCA_964642205.1). Lineage (GTDB taxonomy): Bacteria > Pseudomonadota > Alphaproteobacteria > Caulobacterales > Aquidulcibacteraceae > JBEVOS01. The sequence continues at coordinate 4,570 of CAZXNY010000143.1, read as the reverse complement.
GTTCCATGCCGGCAGCTGAACGGCGCGGGCGCGCGCGTTCTTGGAGAGCGTCACCGCCAGCATCTCGATCAAGATGCGATAGACGTTGTTTTCCGCTTGAGGCTCCGTGAGGCCGAGCGAGTTGACCTGCACGCCATAGCGGAAGCGGCGGCTCTTCTCGTCCGTCACGCCGTAGCGCTGAAGGCCGATTTCGTCCCACAGCTCCGTGAACGCGCGCATCTTGCAGAGCTCGGTCACGAACCGGATGCCGGCGTTCACGAAGAACGAGAGCCGCTGAAACACAGCGGGCATTTGCGCGTCGGTCACTTCTCCGCGCGCCTTGATCGTGTCGAGCACGGCGATCGCGGTCGCCAGCGCATACGCAAGTTCTTGCTCCGGCGTCGCGCCCGCCTCCTGCAGATGATACGAGCATACGTTCATCGCGTTCCACTTCGGCGTCTCCTTGAGGCACCACGCGATCGTATCGGCTGTCAGGTTGAGGCTCGGCTTGGGCGGAAAGACGTACGTCCCGCGCGAGAGATATTCTTTGATGATGTCGTTCTGCGTCGTTCCCTGCAGAAGCTTGCGGTCCGCGCCTTGCTCGTCCGCGAGCGCGACGTAGAGCGCGAGCAGCCACGCGGCCGGCGCATTGATCGTCATCGACGTATTCATCTGCGCGAGCGGGATTTGATCGAAGAGGGCGCGCATGTCCCCGAGATGGCCGATCGGCACGCCGACTTTGCCGACTTCGCCGCGCGCCAGAATGTGATCGCTGTCGTACCCAGTCTGCGTCGGCAGATCGAACGCAACCGAGAGGCCGGTTTGGCCCTTCGCCAAATTCGACCGGTAGAGCTTGTTGCTCTCCTTCGGGCTCGAATGGCCCGCATAGGTCCGGAAAATCCAAGGCTGGTCGGGGGCGTGTTGGAAATCGGGCATCGCGCACCGATAGTGGCCGCGCCTTTGCTGCAGTGCAACAGGACCGCCTAGGCCCGGCTTGGCGCCAAAATGGCACGCCCAATGCGCCTCCCACGCGCGCAGGGGCGTCAATGTTCGCCAGCCGGAACGTTTCTCGTGCCGTTCCAAAGTGAGACGGACGGCGCCTCATCTGCATGCCCCGGACCACGTTGACGCGACACCGTGGAGAGATCCGAAGATGAAAACCAAGACCTTCGCGGCCATGGCTGCGTTGGCGATTGCGGCGATGATCGCAACGCCGGCGTTGGCAGGGCCGCCCAAACCAGGCGGCGGGCATGGTGGCGGTCACCATGGCGGCGGCCAGCCTCCGGGCGTGCACAATTCCAACCGCAACTACAACGACAACCGAAACTACGTCGACAGCTCGAACCGCAACTACAACACCAACAACAATCACGTGCGCGCGCAGGGCGGCGCTGGTGGCGCGGGCGGCGCCGGTGGCTCGGCAAACCAAAATCAATCGCAGGCGCAAAACCAGTCGCAAAGCCAATCGGCCAACAACCAGAGCGACAATTCGAACTCGAACAATTCGAGCGTGAGCGTCGATACCAACTATCAGCGCGCGCCGGTGAACACGGCGTATGCGGCTTCGCTCTATGCGACGGAAGACACCTGCATGGGTTCGAGCTCCGCGGGCGCGCAGGGCATCACGTTCGGCCTTTCGTTCGGCACGACCTGGCGCGATCAGAACTGCCAGCGGCTGAAGAACTCGCGCCAATTGGTGGCGCTTGGCTATCACCGCGCCGCAACCGCGCTGATGTGCCAGGACGCCAACGTGCGCGATGCGATGGCGCAGGCGGGCACGCCGTGCCCGACGCGCGCTGAGCCGATCGCCGCTGTGGCGCCGATCGCGCCGCCGCCGGTGACGGAGCTGGCGCCGCCCGCGGCGGTCGCGGAAGCGCCGCCGATCGTGACGCCGCCGCGCCGCCGTCCACGGCCGCCGGTCAATCAGGAGAAGTAAGCTGCAACGGAGGGGCGCTCGAGCCAGCGTCCCTCCCGCGCGCTAGCGAACGCCGCGCGCTTGGCGCCAGAGTCGTGTCGCGTGCGCTGCGATGTCATCGAAATCATGCGCCGAGCCATCGGCGCCGATCGCGAAAGGCGGCGTGCGCAGCAAGCGCGCGACGCCTTGCAGCATCGGCATTGCGGGCTCGCGCCCCGGCTCGAAGCGGAGCGCGAGATAAATCCGGCCGCGCGCCGTCGATACGGTTTCAAGCGCCGCGACAGCGCTCCAGGGCGCGCGCCACCGCACGCCTGTGAGACTTTCGACGCCGGCGAGATCCAGCCGCCACAGGTTTGGCGCGCGCAATGTCAGCCAAGCCAGATACGCCGAGATCGCGCCAAGCAGCGCCACGAGCAGCCAAACGTGCCAACGGTCCATCCAATCAGCGGTGACTGCCGGATCCGTTGCGATCGGAAGCAGGCTCGCGGCTACGCCGGCGCAAATGGCGGCCAGCGCCCAGCGCGCGCGCTCGCCGCGAATGATGATGGAGCCGTCCGGCTCGGGGCGCAGTGGCCGCTTCGGGATGAACTGCATGCCGAACATCACGGCCGCGGCCACCGCGACGATGCTGGCGGCGATCAGAACGGGCTGTTCGTTCGGCGCGGTTGTTGGATAGGTCAGTGCGCATACGACGATCAGCGCGATGCACAGCGCGATCATCAAGAGTGCGCGGGAATTGCTCATCGGCTGGACGGTACGCCAAGGGCGATCGGCGTTGTAGCGCAACGGGCGCGCCCCGCTAGGACGGAGCGCGCCTGGCAATCAACGGGCGCGGCGGAACAGCCCGATGATGACGAGCAGGATGATCGCGCCGATGGTCGCGACGATGATGGTATCGAGAAGGGGCGTGCCCGTGAGGGCGCCGATGCCGAGGCGCGGCAACAACCACCCGCCGATGACCGCGCCGATCAGCCCCACGATCAAATTGCCGACGAGACCGAGGCCGTAGCCTTTGACGACGACGCCCGCGAGGAAGCCCGCGACGATGCCGACAACGGCCCAAATAATCAGAGTTTCCAGTGACATGGCGATCTCCCTATCGACAGCTTTTTGGTTTGCCGTTCGTGCCGCCAGCGCCGCCAGAAACGCTGGTTGACCCATGCCTACCGCGAGTCTGCGCCCGCCCGGCCAAGCCTTGCGCATGCTGCGCCGCAGCATGAAACCCGTCCGATCCGCGCCTGAAGAGCGAAAATTGGCCCTTGAGCGCCCCTATGTGGTCAGGAAAACGCGCATCAGGGGCCAAAAGGGCGCTCTCCGGCGCGCGTTATTGCGCAGTGCAGCAAAAGCGCGCAAAAAGACGTCCAGAATATCCGGTACGGGAACGGGTCCAAGGAGAACGACATGGCGGCCAAGCCGGCGCTCAAGGGTGTGAAGGACCTTTACGAGATCGGGGAAATCCCGCCGCAATTCCACGTGCCGAAGACCATGTGGGCCTGGGCCATCCGCAAGGAGCGGCACGGCCGCCCAGCGACGGCCATGCAGCTCGAAGTCGTCCCGACGCCGACGCTCGGTGAAGATGAAGCGCTGGTGCTCGTGATGGCCGCCGGCGTGAACTACAACGGCGTGTGGGCTGCCCTCGGCGAGCCGATTTCGCCGCTCGATGGCCACAAGCAACCCTACCACATCGCAGGCTCCGATGCGTCCGGCATTGTCTGGGCCGTCGGCTCTAAGGTGAAGCGCTGGAAGCCGGGCGATGAGGTCGTCATCCACTGCAACCAAGACGATGGCGACGACGAAGAGTGCAATGGCGGCGATCCGATGTTCTCGCCGACGCAGAAAATCTGGGGCTACGAAACCAGCGACGGTTCGTTCGCGCAGTTCTGCAAGGTGCAAGCGCGCCAGCTGATGCCGCGCCCGCAGCACCTCACGTGGGAAGAGGCGGCCTGTTACACGCTGACGCTCGCCACCGCCTATCGCATGCTGTTCGGCTGGCGCCCGAACGTGATCCGTCCCGGTCAGAACGTCCTCGTGTGGGGCGCGTCGGGCGGCCTCGGCGTGTTCGCGACGCAGCTATGCGCGGTGACGGGCGCGAACGCGATCGGCGTCGTCAGTGATGAAAGCAAAGTCGATTACGTGATGAGCATGGGCGCCAAAGCCGTGCTCAACCGCAAGAACTTCAATTGCTGGGGTCAACTGCCGACGGTGAACGGCGAAGGCTTCAAGGAATACATGGGCGAAGTCCGCAAGTTCGGCAAAGCGCTCTGGCAACACACCGGCGGCAAGGACGTCGATATCGTGTTCGAGCACCCGGGCGAAGCGACGTTCCCGGTGTCCGTGTTCGTGGTGAAGCGCGGCGGCATGGTCGTGATCTGCGCCGGCACCAGCGGCTACAATCTCACGATGGACGCGCGCATCTTGTGGATGCGCCAAAAGCGCGTGCAAGGCTCACACTTCGCGCACCTCTATCACGCCGCCCAAGCCAACCAGCTCGTGATCGACCGGCGCGTCGATCCCGCACTCGGCGAAGTGTTCGAGTGGGACAAAATCCCCGACGCGCACGAAAAGATGCTCGATAACGCGCACACCCCCGGCAACATGGCCGTGCTCGTGAACGCGCAACGCAGCGGCCTGCGCACGTACGAAGACGTGCTGGAGATCAGCGAAAGCCGGGGTTAG
>CAZXNY010000142.1:0-7263 GCA_964642205.1 uncultured Caulobacteraceae bacterium | reverse complement strand
CTATCCTACACCTTCTGGTTGGCTGCATACTCCCCCTCTGAATGGAGGGTCGGCATGCGGGAAAGCTGGAATGTGGAATTGGACGTGGCCCGCGCGCAACTCGCAGCGGGGGTCGCGGCGCATGCGCTCGCGCTTGAGCGCGAGGAGATCTTGGCGCCGGGCCGCGGATCAAACGCGATCGCGTTTGCGCGCCAGGTCGCGATGTACATCTGCCATGTTGGTTTCAAAGCGAGCTTGTCGCGCGTCGCCGTCGCGTTTCGCCGGGACCGCTCCACTGTCGCGCATGCGTGCCACGTGATTGAGGATCGCCGCGAAGACCCGGTGTTCGATGGCTGGATCGGCGCGCTCGAAGCATCGGTGCGAGAGCTGCCGCCGGTGCGGGAGCATGCGGCGTGAGCGAGCGCGAAGAACGTGCGTTGAAGGCGCTAGAAGGCGCTGTGCTGGCGCCGAGCGGCGCCGGCTATGGCGTGTTTCCGAATGGTGATCGCCGCCGCCGCCCGCTCGTTCGGCTCTCAAACGAAGAAGCGCGCGCGCTCGAAGCGTCGGGCTCGATTGCACAAGACGGCGTGCGCGCGGCGTTTGTTTTGACCGAGGCTGGCAGGGCGCGCGCGCGGCGCAAGGATGCGGTGGATGTTCCGTTCCTCGCGCAACACGCGCCGATAGGCCCGGCGCAAATTTCACACGAGGATGCGGTGCGCACGCTGACGCGTGTCGGGCATGACCCGCTCGCGCGCGTAGAGCGGATGACGGATGCGCATGGCCGCGCTTGGTTTTCGCGCTCCGAAATTGCCGCGGCGCGCAGGCTGCGCGCTGATTGGGAGACCGGGCAACTGGGCTTGGTGCGCGGCAGCGATTGGAGTGCGCCGCCGCGCGGCAGCACGCCGCGCGGGCCAGGCGGCGCGCAGGATATGGCGCTCGGGGAGGCCGTCGATGCGCGCAGGCGCGTTGAGGTCGCTCTGACCAGCTTGGCTGCGCCGATGCGGCGCGTGGTAGAGCGCGTGTGCTTCCTCGAAGTGGGCTTTGCCATACTTGAGCGTGAAGAACGTTGGCCGGAAGCTTCGGCGAAGGTCGCACTCAAATGCGCGCTCGCACAACTCGCGCAGCCGGGATGACGCGCTCAGCCAGCGCTCGCCGCGTCACGCTGCATGCGCTGCATCATGGCGTAGGCGCCGTTCGACCGTTGCGGCGTCAGCGCGTCGGAAAGGCCGAGGCGCGCGAAGATGGCTTGCGGATCGGCGCTCGCGATGTCCGCCGGCGTGCGGCCGGAAAAGATGCGAAGCAGCACCGCGACAATGCCGCGCACGAGATGCGCATCGGAATCGCCACGAAAGAACAGCTTTCCAGGCTCGTCTGGCTTGGTTTCGCTCACCAGCCAAACTTGGCTGGCGCAACCACGCACCTTCGTCTCGTCGTTGCGCTCCGCCGCGCTCAGCGGTGCCAGCGCCTTCCCGAGATCGAGCATGTGCGCGTAGCGCTCCTCCCAGTCGGTGAAGAACGCGAACTCGTCGGCGATTTCTGTGACGGCGTCGTCGATGGCAGTCATACAAACGACTTGCGCACGCCCGGGGGCGTGCGCAAGCGTGTTCGCATCAAGAGTGCTGAAGCGTTAGCCGCCCGAGCGCGCTGGGACCGGCGTCATCACCGACGTATCGGGCTGAGCCACGGCGCTGATGCAACGGCCAACGTCACGCATGGCGTGCTGGCCGAGACAGAACGCGTTTTCATAGCGGAACCGGGCCGCGCTCATGCATTGATAAAGCTGCAGTTGGGCCATCTCCACGCAATCGCGCGAGCGCTGCTCGCTCAGCATCGTATCGACCGCGGTGGCCTTCTCCTGCGTGGCGCCGAGCGCCTGGATCGCAGCGATCGTGGTCATGCGATTGATCGCTTCGCCGCGCGGCGCATCGACCCGCCAGCGCGCATTGGCGTTGGAGGCGACTTCGACGATCTGGCCGCCTTCGCGGAGCGAGTCCCAGAAGCGGCGTCCGCCAAACACGGTCGGATCGCTGCCCGGCGACAGGCTGACAGGCATGACGGCAAGGCGCGTCGAGAGATCGCCAAGGCGCGCGCCGTCATTGCCGGTGCGGCTCAGCGTGCGGACGCGATCGACCCGCGCGGCTTGCTGCGGCGCAACGCCGGTCGCCCAGCGCTGGCGCTGCAGGCCGTAGGACATTTCCTGATAGCGATCGGCCACCGCGATGATGCGGGCGCCATCGGCGTTGGCGGCGTCCAGCACAAGGCGGGTCGCTTCCGATCCGCCGCGCAGGCCGCGCGCGTAGCTGGTGTCGGACGTCAGCGCCCAGAGGACCGCGTCACGGCCGTAATAGTCTGCAGCGGCGCGCACGCCTTGCACGAACGCGGGCGATTGCGAGGCCGTCGATGCGCCATAGGCGATCCAGCCGCGCATCAACGCGTCTCGGTTGTGGGCGACCGCCGTGTTGATCGCGCTCTCCAGCGCGTCGGCATTGTTGAGGCGGTTGCCGCGCAGCTCGGTGATATCGAGCTGGTAGGCCGCGTAGGACCGCATCGCGGCCTGGACGGGGTCGCCCGGTGAGGCCGTCGGCGCAGGCGCGGGCGCATTCTGAGCGCTCGCCACCCCGAGAAGGGAGATGGCCGCAGTGGTCGTTAGGACCGCTAGGCTCCGCATCGGCACTACTCCTGTACTTGATGGGCGAGTCCGCTTCCGAACCCGACTCGCAATCGGCAGCATGGCCCCCAAGCCTTAACGAGACTTTTACCCGCAGGCGGCGTCCAAGTGTCACCTAAACAAGACGTTAACGAGGCGCCAATTGCAGCGCCCGCAGCGCGCGCGCTCGCGCTGGTCTTGTGGGCGTGGATGGCGGCCGCGATCGTCGCCGCTTTCGCGTCCTGGCGTTTTGGGGCCGAAAGGGATGCGATCGCCGGGGCGGCGGCGCTAGCGCTGGCGCCGGCGTTTTTGGGGTTTGTGCTGCTGCCCCGGCTTGGGCGCTTCTGGGATGCGGCCGCCCTGATCCTGGCTTGGAATATCGCCGGCGTTGGGCTCGTCGCCGGGACGGGCGGGGCGTTCTCGCCGCTGACGGTGGCGTTCCTGGCGCCTTGCGCGCTCTGCGCCTTCCTCGGAACGCCCAGGCTCTGGCTCGCCGCGAGCGTCGCGCCGTTCGGGTATGCGGTCGGCGCACTGATTGGGACCACGGCGCCGCCGATGCAGCTTGGGCCGTGGGCGCCGCTCATGGGGGCAGCCGCGCTCGCTCTTTCTGGGGCGCTCATCACGCTCCGGCCGCTTGCAAACATTGCGCCGCCGCAACGGCGTCCGAGCGCGGAACGCGTAGCGGCGATCTCGCACGAATTGCGTACGCCGCTGACGCACATTCTTGGCTTCGCCGAGATGATCCAGTCGAAGATCTTCGGCCCGCTCGACGATCGATATGTCGAGTACGCTGGCCTTATTCGCACGAGCGGCGGGCATCTGCTCGACCTCGTGAATGGGCTGCTCGATCTCTCGAAGATCGACGCGGGTCGCTACGAGCTTGAGTACGAGACGTTCGATGCGCGCGAGATTGCCCATGAGGTGATGCGGCTCTCTGCGGGCGGCGCCGAGCCCAAGCGCATCACGCTGGCGGAAGATGCGCCCGATGAGCCGCTGATGGTGCGCGCCGATGCGCGCGCGCTCCGCCAGATGCTGACCAACACCGTCGGCAACGCGATCAAGTTCACGCCTGAGGGCGGGCGCGTGCGGCTTTCGCTGCGCGTGGCGGAAGAAGGTTTCATCGCCGATACCGCCGACAACGGCCCCGGCATTCCCGAAGAAGATCGTGCGCGGCTTGGCGCGGCGTACGCGCGCGGCGCGGGCGTCGCGAACGTGGAAGGCACAGGGCTTGGGCTGGCGCTCGTGCGCGCGCTCGCGCGCTTGCACGGCGGCACGTTGAGCTTCCACGAGGCGCCTGAGGGCGGCGCGCTCGTGCGCATCACGATGCCGGTGTTGGCGAAGGCCGCTTAGCTGCGCGGCAATTGCGCCGCGAGAAACGCGCGCGCGGCGGCGAAATCGCCGATCTCGACATAGAGCCGCGTGCCATCGCCCAAGCGGATTTCGGCCGCTTCGCGCGGATCGAGCGCCGCCATCGCTTCGATCGCGGTGGCGGGAAAGAGAAAGAGCGCGCGCCGTTGGCCGCGCACGGTCTCCACGCGGCGCGCTTGCGCCTGATAGCCGCGCGACCAGCCGGGCGCGGGCGCGCCGGCGGCAAGACCGCGCGCGAGACGGCCCGGCACGTCCATTTGGCTCGCGCGCGCGCGCGATGGATCGCGTAGCAGCAGCTCGGCGGCGCTTGGTGCGTTGCCGTTTGCCGCGAGCGGCACGATCAGCGTGAGCTCTTGGTGATTGTCGAACCCGCGCAAGCCGAACGTCGCGGCGCGCGGCGCATCGATCTCTTGGCGCAGCATCCATTGATCGGCGGGGTCGGGCGTGCGGCGCGCAAGCCACGCGCGTGCGCCGCCAGCAAAGGTCATGGCGTGGGTGCGCGACCAGGCGCCGTACCCAAGCCGCGCGCGGTTGGCGGCGGCCTCGGTGCGCGCATCGCCGCAGCGGCGCGCGCGCGCGGCTCCGACGGCTGCGGTCTCAAGCTCACCGATGCGCGTCAGCGTCCAGCCGCCACGCAGGAGGGCGCCGCGCGCCTGGCCCGCCGTCGAAACGAGTGCCGCGCGCATGCCGGGGTCGAACAACGTGCAGATGCGGTCAGCTTCCAGGAGCGCGCGGCGCTCGGCATAGGCGGCCTGAGCGCTCGGGGCGGCCGGTTGGGCCAGCGCTGGCGCGGCCAAAGCGGCAAAGGCGAGGGCAAGGACAAGCGCGCGCATCAAACCGCGCTGATAGCGCGCCCGGCTTGCGATAGAGTGAACGAACCATGGAGATGAAGACGGATATCTGGGCGGGCGCGCTGATCCGGCGCGTGCAGGTGAACGGCGCCTACGCGACCGTGGCGCGCCGGGGCGATCCTGACGGCGGGGACGTGCTCGTAAAAGTCGCGACGCTCGATGGGCGCGCAAGGCTCTATGGGACTGCGCTGGGGCCCGCGGGCGAGACGATCTTCCTCGATCTGTCAGCGGGCGCCCTGGGCGATGAAGAGCAGGCCGTGGACGCCTTCGCGCAAAAGCGCACGGGGTTCGATCCCGATCTTTGGATCATCGAGATCGAAGACAAACAGGGCCGTCACTTTCTGACGGAGAAGGTCGATAGCGCGAAGCGTTAGCCGCCCAAGCGGCGGAGCTCTGCTTGCGCTGTCCGGTCGCCTTGCTCGACCGCGCGGCCATAGAGCCGCCGCGCCGCTTCAACATCGACCGCGCCGCCTTCGCCGCGCTCCATCATCGCGCCGAGACGGCGCGAGGCTTCGCCGTCGCCCATCTCGGACGCGGCGCGGAAATGCTCACGCGCGCGCGGCAAATCCGGATCGAGCCCGCCTTTGCCTGCTTGCGTGTAGATCCCAAGCGCACGCAGCGCCGCAGCGTCTCCCGCTTCGGCGGCGCGTTCGTACCAACGCAGCGCCGCTTGCTCATCTTTGGCGACGCCTTCGCCGCGTTCGTAGAGCGCCGCGAGATCAACTTGCGCCGCGCGATAGCCGCGCTCGGCGGCGGAGGAGAGCAGAGTGAACGCCTCGGTGTTGCGCCCTGCCGCGAGGTGGCCGCGGGCGATGTCCGTCTGCGCACGCGGATCGCCCGCGTTCGCGGCCTCAAGGCGCATGCGATCCGCCGCGCGCGCGCTTTCTTCGAAGCCGCCTTCGCCCGCGCGCTGAAACAGGCTCAATTGGTAGAGCGCGAGCGGATCGCCTGCATCGGCTGCGGCCTGGCACGTTTGGCGCGCAATGAACGTGTTCTTGGGCAGGCCTTCGCCGTAGGCGCGGGAGAGGCAGAGCAGGACTTGGCCCAGACGATCGCCGCTGCGCGCATCGCGCTCGATGACATCGATGGTCGTGTATTGCAGTGCTGTGGCGATCAGTTCGTGCGGGCCGAGCGCGCCGATTTCCTCGGTCGCGAAACCATAGAGCGCATCCGCGCCCGGCGCTTCGCCTTCACCGGCTGCTTTCTCAGGCGCAGGCGCTTCGCGTGGCGCAAGCAGGCGCGGGCCGTACTCGGTCGCGGCGTAGCCAAGCAGCGCAATGATGACGATCGCGCTTCCTACAATGCCGGCTGTGCGCCTCCGGCGGCGCAGATCGGCGCGCTCAGGCGCCGCGGGCGTGACGGCGCTGGTCTCGCCGCGCAGCCGCTCAATCGCGAGCGCGACGCGCTCGAACGCTTCATCGCCATCGTGATGTCCTGGCCAGCTCGAGAGATCGTGCGTCGGCGTGTCAGCGACCGGGCTCGCGACGTTTTCGACGCGCGCTTGCACGAGCACGCCGCGTGCGGCCGCCGCGATCGCATCGGCCCGCACCGTTTGGTCCTCGAGCGCGGCGGCGCTCCAGATCGCCGCCAGCGCCTTGGCTTCGGTCGCGAGTGCATGCCGCCGCGCGGCTCGGCCTTCCCGCGGCAAAAGGTCGAGGTCCCAAGCCACGTCGAAGCCCCGGCCTTCCAGGGCGTGGGCCAGGTGCTCGGCGCGCACGCGGTCCGCAGCGGCGTAGGAGATGAAAACGTCGGTCAAAGCGGCCCCCGCCGCGCGTTCTAGAGGCGGTTGCGGGCGCCGGCCACCCGGCTTTTGGCGCCTGGTGTTCAGAAATCTTAACGGCCCCATGCCACGGTAACGGGATCATGCTGTTCCTGCTGAATGACCGCGTGCTGGACCTTGGGGAGCCAACCGAAACGCTACTGCGCCTCGGCACGGCCGATCCCGCGCGCCTGCCGCGGACCTCGCAGATCGTGGCGATGGGGCAGGACGCGGCCTTCGCCTCGGCGAATTTCGCACACGGACACCCGGATTTGGCGCGCTCGATCGCGGCGATGATCGCGCTGACCAGTGAGGCCAATTGCGCGCTGTTCGTGGCGCCGCCGGGTGCGCGGAGCGCGCGGCAGGTTGGGGTCCAGTTCGCGTACGCGCCGCTGACGACGATGGCGTTCTTGAAGGACGCGGAGTCCAAGAGTTCGCTGACCGCCGCGATGATCAACGCCCATGTGTGGCGCCTTGCCGGGCGGGCCGGAGCGGCGTAAAGCGCGCGCCCGCCTGAGAATTTTCCCGTAGAAGCGCTTCAATGTCCGTCGATCTTGCCGCCGAAGCCGCCCGCCGGCGCACGTTCGCGATCATCTCGCACCCAGACGCGGGCAAGACGACGCTCACCGAAACGCTGCTGCTCGCGGGCGGCGCGATCC
>CAZXNY010000141.1:0-7289 GCA_964642205.1 uncultured Caulobacteraceae bacterium | reverse complement strand
CTGCACGCGGGCGCGGCTGAGATGACGCATCTTCACGCAAAACGCGCGCGCTGCGGGCGGCCAGTTACGGACGCTCGCCTTGCCCGCGAGAAGCGCGCCCTTTTCGCGCAGCCGAAATAAGCCGCGCGCGGGCAGCGATTTTGCACATGGCTTCTCGCGAATCTGGGAGGCGCAGAGCATTTCGCCTGCGGCGCCTTGGATTGCGGTATCAACTCGCGCAGCCTGGATCATGCGTTGACTGGCCCGGGCCAGCCGCTAAGTGTGAGCCGGGATAGGGCCAAGGAAGAGGGGCGGCCGTGGCCGACGATCTGATCGGATACGATCAACTCATGCAGAACGCGCTGCGCAGCGTCGTGCGCCAAGCGTTGCAGCAAGCGGCTTCGCCGCGCGGCCTTCCGGGCAAGCACCATTTCTACATTACGTTCCGCACGCATGCGCCGGGCGTGACGATCCCCGATCATCTCTCCAATCGTTATCCCGATGAGATGACGATCGTGCTTGAGCACCAGTTCTGGGATCTCGAAGTTTACCCTGACCGCTTCCGCGTCATTCTGAAGTTCGCGGGCCAGCCGCAGCCGATCGTGATCCCGTTCGCGGCGATCACGCGCTTCTTTGATCCGTCGGTGAAGTTTGGCCTGCAGTTCGAGCAACAGCACGAAGAAGCGCGCCTCGCGGCGGGCGATGAAGCGTCGGGCGTTGGCGGCGCGAGCGCGCCGGTCGCCTCCGATGAGCCCGCGCCGCAGCCGCAGCTTGGCGGCGGCGTCGTGAGCCTCGACGCGTTCCGTAAGAAGTGAGCGAAGAAGTAAAGCCGCGGGCGAGCGACGAAGAGCTCGTTCAGCGCTTCCGCAACTCGAAGAACCGCCCGCGCAGCTCACAGACTCTGGGCTTCGATCTCCTCGCCATCAATCAAGACGAGCAATGGGTCGAGATCGCGTTCACCGCGACCGACGACATGCTGAATCCAACCGGGCGCGTGCAAGGCGGATTTCTCTGCGCGATGCTCGATGAGGCGCTCTCGATCGCCGGCCAAGTCGCGAGCGGCATGACGCACATCATGTCGACGCTCGAGCAGAAGACGAGCTTCCTTGCGGCTGCAAAGCCTGGGCGCCTGATCGCGCGCGGACGCGTGACCCGCCTTGGGCGCACGGTCGTGTTTCTCGAAGGCGAGATCAAAGACAGCGACGGCAAAGTCTGCGCCACCGCGACCGCCACCGCCCTTCCGGTCGAATACAAGCGCAACAAGCCGGGCTGAGCCCGCGCTAGCGGCCCTTCGGATTTGGGCCGTACTTGTTGTCGCCGGGTTGGCTATCTTTCACGAGGAAGAAGAGCAGCGCGCCGACGATGGCGAGCATCGCGACGGCGCCGAGCATCGCGAGCGGCGTCGCGGCGAGCGCGCCCGCGACCACGAGCGCGCCGAACGCAGCGGCGAACCACCAGCCGCTCATGCCGATGTCATGGAAGCGCCGCACGCCGACGCAAATGCCAGGCGCGGCGATCGCGAGACCTACGACGACGCCGATCGGCCCTTCACCCGGGATCGCGCCCATCGCGCTGTCGAGCACGGCGGCGATGAGCGCGAGCGTGATCGCGAACGCGGCCCACCACCAATATTCGGCGCGGCGCGCACGGCCGTTGGCGTTGACGTACATGCGCAAACATTTCTGCACGTAGCCGATCGGCGAGAGCGCGCCGGTATCGGCCGCGGCCGACGATGCAGTCGCGAACGCAGGTTGCGGCTGGTTGCGCATCAGCGCGGGATTGGGCGCATTCGATGGGCCGCCGGTCGCGCTGTGAATGGCGCTGAGCACGCGCGCGAAGCTTGGATTGTTCGCTTCGCCGCGCCACGCGGAGAGATCGGCGCCCTGCACTTCGCCGAAACCGAAGGGCGGCGGCGTACCGTCGAGTAGAACCGGAATGAGCTTGCCCTTATCGCGCGCCATGCGCGCTTCTTCACGCACCCATTGCGAGGCGACGGAGGACGCCGTCCACAACACGACGGTCACCTTGCTCTCGGTGAGCTTGGCTTCGGTGTAATCGGCCCAGGTTTGGCCGGGCGGTATTTCGTTATCCCAGAACACGTCATAGCCCTGGGCTTCGAGAGCCCGGGCGATCTGCGCGGCGCGCGCGGCGTCTTCGCGCGCATACGAAACGAATAAGTCAGCCATGACTCGCAATTAGCGCAAATCGGGCGATGGGGCGACGCGGAATTTAAGGCGCGAGCGGCGCGGCGCGGAGCCAGATGCGGTCGCGCTCGGCGCTCGTACGCTCCACCAAGAGCCGCGCGATCTGGGAATCGTCGAAGAAGACGTGGCCTTTAAGCGCATCGAGCAGCGCCTTGGCGAGATTGTCGAGATCGAGATGCGGCGGCTCGCCAGCGTGTTCGAGACGGATCTCGACGGCGAAATCGCCCCAGCGCGGGCGGAGCGTAAACTCCTTGCGGAAGAATTCGTAGACCAACGGCTTATAATAGCGCGCTTGCGTGGTGACGCCTTCGACGGTGAGCTCAACCGCCCCGCTCTCTTCGCGGCGCGCGCGCACTTTGCTGCGCCCGATCCATTCCCAACCATCGCCGCTCACACGCGCGCCTGTTCTGGCGCTTCGCTGAGATTTCGGCCTATCACCGCGATCATTTCGGCGTGGAAAGCGCGACGGTCGGTCGGGTGCCCGTTTTGCGTGTAGGTGAGCAGGTGCGCATTCGGGAAACCGTGCGCTGCGAGCGAGGCGCGTGCGTCGGCTTCTTCATCGGCACGCGCAATAAACACGACCCGCTCCTCCACGCGCTCATGCAGCATCGTCTCCAGCTCCCACGCCGTGCCGGCCGCGACCTCCGTGACATCGACCACGATCACATCGCTCGCATGCATCAACAGCAGCACGACCTGCTGCCACCACGCATCGGACGTGCGCACCATCACGGCATTGCGGCGCGTGCGGGCGACTTCGAGGTTGAGGCCATAGCGATCGGTGAGGCGCTTGATGAAGTTCCGGAAGTCCCGCGCGCTGTAGATCATGATCGGGCCGGCGCGGGAGCGATCGAAGATCCGGATCGCGATGCCGATTGGGATATTGATAAGCCGCCACGCCAGCAGGAACGGGTTGAACGAGAACCACGAAAACGCGAGCGCGAGCCAGCTGCGCTTGAAGAAGCGATCCGCGAGCGTGAGCACGTGGCCGTAAGGCTTGAGCGAGCCGCGCGAGAGCTTGGCGATCGCGGCGTCGACGGTTTTATCGTTGAAGCGCCTCAGCAGAAGCACGCGCGCGGGGCGTTGGCGAAGCCCAAGCGCGATCGTGTAAGCCGGAAACAGAAACAGCGCCCACATCATGGCGTTGCCGCCGGCTGCGCCGAGTTGGCGGTGCAATTCGAAATAGGGCTGCGCCTGCGGGTAGCGCTCGCGCAGCGCCGTGCGCTTCGGAGTGACGCCGGTGGTCGCCCCGCTCGGATCGGCCGCGCGCTCGGCATCGCTCGGCTGGCGATTGGCCTCATCGACTTCGGCTTGCGTCATGATCCCAGCGGCGACCGCTTGAGCAAAGCCGCGGTCTTCGGCCGGGTTCGAGGCGAACATCGTCACCAACACGACGATCAACGCGATGTTGGCGGCCCAGCCGAGCACGCGCCGGAACCACATCCCGGTCCCGAAGAACGGGCTATCGCCGCCGGCGAGATGCGCTGGCGTGACCCATCCGTTTGGCGGCAGCGTATCGACGAAGCGGGCGATACGTGCATCGGCCTGCCCTTCTCCAATTTTCTCGGCGAGCGCCGCGCGCGCGGCGCTGCGGCCCGCCTCGCTGTGCTCCGGGTTTTGCGCGGCGAAGGCGAGCGCATCTTCGCTCTCGCGCGCGAGACGGCGCGCGACGTCGTCCGGCGGCGTCTCACGCTTCAGCGCGCCAATCGTGCGCACGGCTTCGAGGCGCTCGCGAAAGCCCGCGCCCGGATCGTAGGGTTGAACCGTTTCCGCCATCTGGCCCCCTCGGGGCCGATGATCGCCCAAGGCGGGGCGTCGCGCTACCACGCATCCGCAACGGCGCGCGGCGGCGTCTTAGAGGCCGGGGGACGCGATGGACGGACAGATCGTGCGGCGGAGCGTGTTGGCGGGCCTGGGGGCAAGCGCGTTGGCGGCATGCGCGCGGCCGCCGCGGCTTGCCGCGCCTGAAGGCGTCCAGCTGACGCATCTGCGCACGATCACGCGCGCCGAAGCGTGGGTGCTGCTGAAACTCACCGGTATCAGCGACACCGGCTCGGCGCACGACATCGATTGCTGGCGCATAGTCTATCCCACGACGGACATTGCTGGCGCGCCGGGCGTGGCGAGCGGCCTTTTTGCGTTGCCGCGCGGCGTGGCGGCAAAGCGCATCGCGAGCTTTCAACACGGAACCTCGTCCTCGCGCGAAGCGGTGCCGTCAAAGCCGGACGGAACGGGACTTGCGGCGGCTATCTTATTTGCGGGCAACGGCTACGCCGCGCTTGCGCCTGATTACCTCGGCATGGGCGCTTCGCCTGGGCCGCATCCCTATCTGGTTGCCGAGCCTGCGGCGCGCGCGGTCGTCGATATGATCAACGCGGCCCGGCGCATCGAGGGCGCGCCGGAAGGACCGGTGTTTCTCTCTGGCTTTTCGCAAGGCGGTCACGCGACGATCGCGGCCGTGCACGCGCTCGAAGCACGCGGCGAAACCGTGTTCGCCGCCGCGCCCGTCGCGGGGCCGTACGATCTACGCACATCGCTGGCGGCGGCGCTGGAAGGCGGCGCGCCTTCGCATGCGCTCTACCTTGCGTATCTCGCGTGGGGCTACGCCGCGTTCTACCGCGCGCCGCTCGATAGCGCGCTGACGCCGCATTATGCGGCGCTGGCGATGCGCTTGTTCGCGACGCCCCATCCAGCCGATGAGATCATGGCAGCGCTGCCAACCGATCCGCGCACGATGTTCACGCGTGAATTTCTGAGCGCGTTCGACGCAGGCGCTATTGATCAGCACTGGCTCCTTCAGCGCATCACACAAAACAGCTTGCGCGCCACCGCGCCGCGCGCGCCAACGCGGCTCTACTACGGCTCTGAGGACAAGGACGTCATCCCAGCCGAAGCCATCGAGGCCGCGCGCGATTGGGGCGGGCGCGGGGCGGGTGTACGCGCGGTGGATGTGGGCGCGTTCGCGCACGATCCCTCGATGCTCGCGGCCGCGCCGCAAATTCTTGCTTGGTTGAACGAATTGGAAGCCGCGGCCGGTTGACGGTAAGGTGGCGAAAAATGCGGGGGAGGATCGCATGATCGCAAAGATCGCGCGCGCGGCGCTGATCGCGCTGGCGCTTGGCTTGGGTGCGGGCGCTGGCGCGCAAACGGCGCCTGCAGCGCAAACAGCGCGCGCCGCCCCGCTCGATCGCGCGCGGCTCTCCGCTTACGTCGATGGCGCCGTGCGCGAAGCGATGCGCGCCGATCACATTGCGGGCGTCACGATCGCGATCGTCGATAGCGGCGGCGTCGCGCTCACGCGCGGCTACGGCCTCGCGCGCATCGGGCCGGACGTTCCGGTGGACGACACGACGCTGTTCCGCGTCGCCTCGATCTCGAAAACGCCCACCTGGATCGCAGTGATGCAGATGGTCGAGCAAGGCAAGCTCACGCTCGACGATCCGGTCAACGATCACCTGCCTGAAGCGCTGCGCATTCCCGACGAAGGTATTTCAGACCCGATCCTCGTGCGTCATCTACTGACGCACTCGGCCGGCTTCGAAGACAGCGCGCTGGGACACCTCTTCATCACCGATCCGAACACGCTGCTGCCGCTCGGTGGCTATCTGGCGCGCTATCGGCCGCATCGTGTGCGCCCGCCAGGGCAAGTGGCCGTCTACTCCAACTATGGCGCATCGCTCGCCGGCGCGATGGTCGCGCACATGAACGATATGGACTGGGACACTTATGTCGAGACGCGCATCCTGCGCCCGCTCGGCATGGAGACCGCGACGTATCGCGAGCCCTACTCCGACGCGATTGCGCAAGCGCGCGGCTTGCCAACGCCAATCGCGCCAGCACTCGCGCAGCGCATCACCGACGGGATGTTCTGGGAGTCCGGCCACTACGCGCGGCGCGATTTCGAATACATCACCCACACCGCGCCCGCCGGCGGCATGAGCGCCAGCGCGCGCGACATGGCGGCCTATATGCAGGCTCTGCTCGATCCGGCGCGCCTTGAAGCTGCCGGCGTGTTGCGCGCCGAGACGGCGCTTGCGATGCGCGAACCGCTGTTTGCCAACACCGATATCGCGGGCTTCGGGCCCAACCGGCACGGCTTCCTCGACGCCTACGCCGCCCGCCCGCACATGGGCTTCGGACACGACGGCGATACGATCTACCAGCATTCGCTCATGCAGCTCGTACCCGATCTCGGCTTTGGGCTGTTTGTCTCTGTGAACACGCCGCAGGGCGTGCGTTTCCGGACGCGCCTGATGCAAAGTTTGCTTGCGGAGTTTTACGGCGTGCGCGCGCCAGCGCCCGTCGTCGCGCAAAACGCGCTGGAAGAATCGCAGCGCGTCGCCGGCTTCTATCTCTCGCTGCGCCGGCCCTATTACCGCACCGAGCGCGCCGTGTTCCGGATCCTGCCGAACGCATTTGTTGCGGCGCCCGATGGCGATCTGCTCGGCGTGGCGGGCGGCGAAGCGCGCCGCTTTGCGCCCCTCGGCGGCGGCGTGTTTCAAGACCGCGAAACCGGCATTCGCATCGCCTTCCGCGAAGTGGATGGCCGCATGCGCTACTTCGATCCCGCCAGCGCCGGCCCCGCGGTGCGCCAACAATTCTTCGAGACCGCCAATTGGATGGCGATCGCCGCGATCCTCGCCTTGATCGCCGCAGCAGGCGCGGTGCAGAGCGCCGTGCGCGCCGCGTTCGCGCGCACCACAAAAATGCGCGGCGTTGCGTTCGCGGGACTTGGCCTCCTCTGGCTGCTCGCGGGCGGATTGCTGGTCGCGGCGCTCCTGCCATGGGCCGGGCCGGACCAGGGCGCGGTGCTGTTCGCGTATCCCGGTCCGATCTTTCCGCTCGCTTGCTGGGCGCTGCTGATCGCCGCGCTCGCAACGCCGGTCGTGTTCGCGCTCGTGCTCTGGCGCTGGCGGCCAACGGGCTGGCGCGGCTGGGCCGGAACCGGATTCGCGGCGTTCGCCTACGGCGCGCTCGCGTTGACCCTGTTGGACTGGGGCTTCCTCGGCTTCTCGACGTTCTGACGCAGGCGCCGCACTTGCGCCGCTGCGCGGGGGGAGTCTAACGAGGCCTCCCCTCCCGCGCACGGAACTGATCATGGCGACC
>CAZXNY010000140.1:3617-7313 GCA_964642205.1 uncultured Caulobacteraceae bacterium | reverse complement strand
GAAGCAGAACGCAAGGCGGCAGCAAATACCAGCGATGCTTCCGATGCGGATGCGCTGAAGGCGAAGATCCTCGCTTCTGGCGTTTCCAATCGTGAACTGATCGAAACGGCTTGGGCCTCGGCCTCGACGTATCGCGGCTCCGACCGCCGCGGCGGCGCCAATGGCGCGCGTATCCGCCTCGACCCGATGAACGGCTGGGCCGTCAACAAACCGGCGCAACTGAAGAAGGTGCTCGCCGCGCTCGAAGGTGTGCAGAAGGCGTTCAATGCCGGCGCCAAGAAAGTCTCGCTCGCCGATCTCATCGTGCTCGGCGGCGCAGCGGCCATCGAAAAGGCGGCGAAGGACGGCGGCGTCAACGTGAAGGTCCCCTTCACGCCTGGCCGCGCCGACGCAACCCAGGAAGAGACGGAAGTCCACTCCTTCGCGTTCCTCGAACCGAAGGCCGACGGTTTCCGCAACTACGTGCGCGATCCGATCATGCCGATCGAAGATCACTTGGTGGATCGTGCGCAATTGCTGGAGCTTTCGGCCCCGCAAATGACGGTGCTCGTCGGTGGCCTCCGCGTCCTGCAAGTCGGCGACGACAAGCTCGGCGTGCTCACCAGCCGCCCGGGCGTTCTGTCGAACGACTTCTTCGTCAACCTTCTCGACATGGGCGTGAAGTGGAAGGGCGTCGACGGCTCGCAAGAGACGTTCGAAGGCCGCGACCGCAAGACCAACCAAGTCAAATGGACCGGCTCGCGCGCCGACCTCATCTTCGGCTCGCACTCGCAATTGCGCGCGCTCGCCGAAGTCTATGGCGCGAACGACGCGAAGGAGAAGTTCGTGAAGGACTTCGTCGCCGCGTGGGCCAAAGTCATGGAGCTTGACCGGTTCGATCTGAAGCAGCCGCGCCCGGCCGGCGCGCAATAGGCTTCACGCAAGCACAACGGATTTGGGCGGCGCCGCAAGCGCCGCCCTTTTTCTTTGTGCGGCGGCTAGGCCAAACCGCGCAGATATTTGAGGCTGGTCTCGACGCTCGGCCAATAGGGCGCGGGCGGCACGTCGTGCTCGACGAACGAATATTCCACGCCCGCCTTACGGCCGGCCGCGATCATCGCGGGAAAATCGAGCGTGCCGCTGCCGACATCGGTCATCTTGCCATCGGGCGCCATGTCTTTGAGGTGCAGCAGCTTCACGCGATTGCCGAGCTTCTCGATCATCGCCACCGGCTCTTCGCCGCCCTTCTTCAGCCAATAGAGATCGAGCTCGAAGAAGATGAGCGCCGGATCGGACTCGCCCACGAGCACGTCAAACGGGCGAAAGCCGCGCGAATTGTCGAACTCGAAATGGTGATGGTGATAGGCGACGCGGAAGCCCTCATCCTTCGCGCGCTTCGCGAATGCCGAAAGCTGCTTGACCACCGCGCTCCAATCGGCGCCGTTGGGATCGACGAACGGCAGCACAATGAAGCGCGCGCCCAACGCCTTTGCCATGGCAAGCACCTGATCGGTGCGGTCGTTGATGTCTGCTAAGCCCACATGCACGGACGGGCAATCGAGATCGATCTCCTTCATGCGCGCGCCGAGCGCCTTGAAATCCATCTCGAGCGGCGCCGCGAACTCCACCGAATCGTAGCCGACCTTCTTGATTTGCTCGAGCGTGCCGATCGGGTCCTCCGCGAACGGGCGGCGCAAAGTGTACAATTGCAGGCCAATCGCAGGCATCACAGTGCTCCCTGTTCGAGTAGATCGGCGGCGCGATGCGCCGCGCGCGCGGACAGCGCCATATACGTGAGCGACGGATTCATCGATGCGCTCGACGCCATCACCGCGCCATCCGAGCAGAAGAGGTTCGGCACCTCGTGCGCTTGGCCCCAGCCGTTGAACACCGATGTGCGCGGATCGCGGCCCATGCGCGCCGTGCCCATTTCATGAATGCGATCGCCCGGCGGCGTGAGATAGGCGCCCGCCTCTTCCCACGGCGTGACCTCGACGCAGCCCGCCGCCTCGAGCATCGCGGCGGCATCGCGGGCCGCATCGCGCATCATCTTGCGCTCGTTCTCGCCATGCTCGGCCGCGATCACGGGCACCGGCACGCCCCACGCATCGACGCGGCTCGACGAGAGCGTCACGCGATTTTCTGGATTCGGCAGCACCTCGCCAAACGGCAGAAGCGACATCGCCCACACGATCTTGCGCGTGCGATCGACAGCGGGATCGCCCGTCGTCTCGCCCCAGCGGCGCTTATGCGCCGAGCCTTGGAAGCCGTAGCCGCGCAGATACGGCTTATCGCTCTCCGTCACGTTCGCGTAGCGCGGCACGTAAAGTCCGGTCGGCCGATCGGCCGTTTCGTTCTGCACGTCTTCGTGGCCGGGATAGCGCCCGATCACCGGCCGGCTGCTGACGTGATCCATCAGATTGCGGCCGAGCTGATCGCTTCCATTCGCAATTCCGCGCGGGAACGCATCTGAGCGTGAGTTCAGCAACAGAGCCGCCGAGTTGATCGCCGACGCATTCAAGAACACGACCCGCGCTTCGTAATGCGAGCCGGCCTTGGTGACGCGATCGACCGTTCGCACGCCGGTGGCGCGACCCGTCGCGGAATCATACGTCACGCTTTCCACGATCGTGTCGGTCATGATCGTGAGGTTGCCGGTGGCTTCCGCCGCCGGCAGCGTCGCGGCAAGCGACGAGAAATATGCGCCGAGCGGGCAGCCGTGATGGCAGCGCACGTGCTGCTCGCAGCGCTTGCGGCCCAGATCCATGTGCGCCTTGGTCACGCGGCTCAGATTGGCCGTGCGCCCCATGATCACGCGCCGCGTCGGAAAAGCCGCTTCGATGCGGCCTTTCGCTTCTTGCTCAACAACATTGAACGGAAACGCTGGGAGAAAATCACCGTCCGGCAATTGCGGCACGTCATCGTAGTCGCCGCTCACGCCCGCGAACGCTTCGACGTGGTCGTACCACGGCGCGAGATCGTCATAGCGGATCGGCCAATCGACGCCGTGGCCGTCTTTCAGGTTCGATTCGAAATCGTCGGGAGACCAGCGATAGGATTGACGCCCCCATGTGAGTGAGCGTCCGCCGAGGTGGTAGCCGCGAATCCAGCGATACGGCTTTCCTGGCGCGGTTTCGTACGGATGTTCGTGATCGCTCGCCCAGAACTTCTTGTTCGAGTTGAACAGCGCATAGCCGACGCCTTCGTAATACGGGTAGTGCAGCTTCTTTTCGTCGTCGGGCACTTGGTCGTCACGCCGCCGCAAACGCGCTGCTTCGTCGTGGCTGTAGTCCGGGCCGTGCTCGACCTTCGGGCCGCGCTCCAGCATCAGCACCTTGAGCCCGCGCTCGCAGAGCTCTTTGGCCACCCATCCGCCACTAATGCCGGAGCCAACAACGATCGCGTCAAACCGCATCACGCTTCCTCGAACAATTGTATTGCCTGCCGCAATGCAGCGATCGGTTCGCCGCGCGGCACGAATTCGTGGCCGACCCATTGGTCGTACCCAACGTGGCGAAGCAGCCCCGCGATCGCACGCCAGTTTATCTCTTGCCGGTCGTCCAGATCGCGCCGCCCCGGCGCGCCGGCCGTATGAATGTGGCCGATCAGATCGATGTTCGCTTTGATGGTGCGGCTCAAGTCGCCCTCCATCAGCTGCATGTGGTAGCCGTCATACAGCAACTTCAGCGTTGGCGATCCAACCTGTCGCACAACCTC
>CAZXNY010000140.1:0-3517 GCA_964642205.1 uncultured Caulobacteraceae bacterium | reverse complement strand
CCCATCGTGAACGACCACCACGCAAAGCTCTGGCCGATCATTGCGCCTCTCCGCGCAACGACATCCACGCGCCATCCGCCGCCGCGCTGCGCACCGCGCCATCGATGAAGCGCATGCCAGCGACGCCATCTTCGATGCCCGGCAGCGCGTTTGCCCCGAGCGTACGCTTCTCCTTGTGCGCCAACACGAGATCGGCGGCGTCCGCATAGATTTGCGCGAAGCCTTCGAGGTAGCCTTCTGGATGGCCTGCCGGAATACGGGTCGCCGCCTGCGCCGCCGCGGATAGTCCCGGCCCGCCCCGCCGCAAAATCTGCGGCGCTTCGCCGAGCCGCGCAAAGCGCAACAGGTCCGGCTCCTCTTGCGCCCATTCGAGCGATGCGTTCTCGCCATAAATGCGAAGACGCAGCGCATTCGCGGCGCCGATCGCGACTTGGCTTGCCCACAATTGCCCGCGCGCGCCGCTGGCCCAGCGCAAGCGGATTTGCACGTCGTCGTCGAGCTGGCGGCCGCGCACGAAACGGGACGTTTCCGCACTCACTGCATCCGCCGTCGCGCCCGTTATGAACGTCGCCAAGTGATATGCATGCGTCGCGATATCGCCGAGCGCCCCGCCCACC
This sequence comes from uncultured Caulobacteraceae bacterium, assembly GCA_964642205.1. Lineage (GTDB taxonomy): Bacteria > Pseudomonadota > Alphaproteobacteria > Caulobacterales > Aquidulcibacteraceae > JBEVOS01. The sequence continues at coordinate 2,900 of CAZXNY010000140.1, read as the reverse complement.
CCGGCGCGCGCGGGATCGCCGCGCCAATCGGCTTGCTTGTTGCCGCTGATGTCGCGCGCCAGCCAATCTTGCGCGTATTCGGCTTGCACCACGCGGATCGCGCCAAGCGCGCCATCGGCCACCATCGCGCGCGCCTGGCGCACCATCGCATAGCCGCTGTAATTGTGCGTGAGCACGAACGGCGCACTGGCGCGTTTTGCCGTCTCGGCAAGCTCGAGAGCATCCGCGAGTGTCGTCGTCAGCGGTTTGTCGCAGATGACGGCAACGCCAGCTTCGAGGAACGCGCGCGCCGGTGTTGCGTGCATGTGGTTCGGCGTGACGATCGCGACCGCATCGATGCAATCAGCGCGCTCTGCCTCGGCCTGCGCCATCGTCTGCCAATCGCCATAACAGCGCTCTTCCGCCAGTCCGAGCGAACGGCCGAACGCTTGCGAGCGCGCCGCATCCGCACTGAAGGCGCCCGCGACCAAGTCCCAGCGCCCATCGAGCCGCGCAGCCATGCGATGCACGCCGCCGATAAACGCGCCCGCGCCGCCGCCGACCATGCCGAGCCGGAGGCGCGCGTTCGCGGTCATGTCAGCGATCGAGGCCGAGCATGCGGCGGTTCGCAGCCGCGTCCGCGCCCGTCGCAACGAAATCGTCGAAGCTCTTGCCGGTTACGCGGATGATGTGATCGCGAATGAACGGCGCGCCTTCGCGTGCGCCATCGACTGGATCTTTCAGCGCGCATTCCCATTCGAGCACGGCCCAGCCGCGATAGCCGTATTGCGCAAACTTGGAGAAGATCGCCGTAAAATCGATCTGCCCATCACCGAGCGACCGGAAGCGCCCTGCGCGCTCCTTCCATCCCGCGTAGCCGCTGTAGACGCCCTGGCGCCCGTTCGGCCGGAACTCAGCATCCTTGACGTGAAACATCTTGATGCGTTCGTGGTAGAGATCGATGTACGCGAGATAATCGAGCTGCTGCAGCATGAAGTGGCTGGGATCGTACAAGAGGCACGCGCGCGGATGGTGATCCACGCGATCCCAGAACATCTCGACCGTCGTGCCGTCGAACAAATCCTCGCTCGGGTGAATCTCGTAACAGAGATCGACGCCCACTTCGTCATACGCATTGAGAATCGGGCGCCAGCGCCGCGCCAATTCATCGAACGCTTCTTCGATGAGGCCCGCCGGCCGCTGCGGATACGGATAGAAATACGGCCACGCCAGCGAGCCGGAGAACGTCACGTGCGCCTCGAGCCCCAAGCGGCGTGACGCTTTGGCGCCGAGCAGCACCTGCTCCACCGCCCAGGCTTGGCGCGCCTTCGGATTGCCGCGAACTTGCTTGGGCACGCCGCCATCGAACATCTCGTCATAAGCCGGATGCACGGCCACAAGCTGGCCCTGGCTGTGCGTCGAAAGCTCGGAAATCTCGATGCCGGCATCGGCGAGGATGCCGCGTACCTCGTCGCAATAGGCGTCGCTCTCAGCGGCCAATTCCAGATTGAATAGGCGCCGGTCCCAGGTCGGGATTTGCACGCCCTTGTAGCCGAGTTCGCCAGCCCAGCGCGCCATGGCGCTAAGGCTGTTAAACGGCGCCTCGTCCCCAGCGAACTGCGCCAGGAAAATAGCCGGTCCCTTCATGCGCGCGTCCTGCCCAAGGTTATTTTGGGCGATCTCTACACATGGGGCCCGCACGTGCAACCAAGCCCCCAGCCCGCACCGGAAGCGCCGATTTTCCGCAAGGTCACGCCGCCATTGGAGCACACGCACATGCGGCGGCGACATAGAGCGGCGCAAAAATTCTGGGTGGTCCGGTATGGCGCTTTCCTGCTCTAAGTTCCGGAAAACCCGAGGAGGAAAACATGGGCATCGTTCTCAGCGTCTCGTTCAAAGTAAAGGAAGGCCAAGCCGCCGCGTTCGAGCAGCACGTAACAGGCTTATCCAAGCAAGTGCTGGCGAACGAGCCGGGCGCGAAGATGTACCAGCTCTGCCGCACCTCCGAAGCGAACACGTATCGGCTGATCGAGCTGTATGACAGCGCCGAAGCCCTCGCCGCCCACGGCCAGAGTGATCATTATAAAGCCGCCGCGCCCGGCTTTGCGCCGCTGCTCGACGGCCGCCCCGCGATCGAACGCTTCGAAACGGTCGACTAAGCGTTCGCGCTCACGCGGTGATCATCGTCACGTGAGCGCCGCTTGTCGCGGCCAGTGATTTTTTTGCCTTGCCCGGCCCCGCCCCGCCTTGATCCACTGCAGGCGGAGGAAACCAGCATGGCGATGACGGACGGCGAGCTGCGCGAACTCTGCGCGCGCTTCTTTGACGGGTACGAGCAGCACCGCCTGGAAGACGTCGCCGCGACGCTCGCTGACGATTTCACCGTCTGGCTTGCGCCTTTCAACAAAACGGTCGCGCGCGAAGAATGGCTCGCGTCCTCCGCCGCCGGCTGGAACAACACGCGCCGCCGCATCTACATCGACCGCAACGTCGACACGTTCGATTGCGGCTTCCTGCATCGCTACACGCTGCACATCACCGAACACTCGGGCCGCAAAAGCACGCTCAGCGTCGCCATCGTCGCCGAATGCGCAGACGGCAAGATCGTGCGTATGTTCGAGTATATCGATCCTTCCAAATCACCCGCCTGGGCCGAACGCCAAAAGCGCGAGGCCGCGAAAGCCACCGCCGCCGAATAGGTCCAGCGCCCTGCCGGAAGTCACCGAACGCAACTATCGGCTGCGTCGCTGGCGCACGCACGGGGCGCAGCCGAGTGTCCGCTTTCGCTAAGCCACTGCGGGCGGTTGTGTCTGGAAATGCCCCTGAGCGGACGGCAGTGGCGTCCCGCTTCTTCCGAAGGCGACTAGACTTCGTGGCGAAGCCGAGCATGCATGGCGTCCGCAATGACAGCGCGGAGCCGC
>CAZXNY010000139.1:0-7315 GCA_964642205.1 uncultured Caulobacteraceae bacterium | reverse complement strand
GACTTCTTCCAGGAGCGGCATGTAGACCATCGAGGCCGTGTCGCAGCGTGCGCCCGGATAGCGGTTCCAATACCAAGTGCCGCCGAAATCGCCGCCCTTTTCGATGATGCGCACATCGCCGATCCCGGCTTCCTTCAGCCGTGCGCCCGTGACGAGGCCGGCGAAGCCGCCGCCGATGAAGGCGAACGTTACATGGTCGGTCTTCGGCGCGCGCTCGACGAACGGGGTGTAGGGATCGACCAGATAGTGGGCGAGGTGGGTGCCCTTCAGCTCACGGTACTGCGCGTTGCCATCGGCGCGCAGACGCTTGTCGCGCTCGGCCCGGTACTTGGCCTTGATCGCGGCCTTATCGATCTTCGGCTTTGCATCGACCTTTTGTGGCGCGTTGTCCGTGACGGTCATCCGGGCTCCCCATTTTATCGTTCGGCGGTCGCCATACCATAAAGCCGGGCAGGCCACCTAGGGCGTGCAGTAGCGGCTCATCAGCCCAGGCGGGCGCATACCGGAAAGTCTAAAGAATATCGTCCGGAATTGGGGGCTTGCGGCTCTTGCCCCTGTCCCAAACCACGCCCGGATAGCCCTTGAGCGGCGCCAGTGTCTGGCCGGCATAGGCCCAGTCCTGCATCTCGGCGATCGCGAGATGGTAGCGCGGTTCGCGGCCGGTGCGGCCATCGAAGAGGGCGCGGGGTACGTTGATCATGCGCTTGTCGCGGGCGCGCTCGTAGAGCACCGGCGAGCCGCATTTGATGCAGAAGCTCCGTGTGGTTTTGGCGGCCTCGTCTTCGTACCGGCCGATCGAGCGCGCGCCTTTGGCAATGCGCATCTTGCTCTTCCAGACGCCAATGTAGGTCGCGTAGGCCGCGCCATGCGCGCGCCGGCTCGCCTTGCCGTGGTCGTGGAAGGCCCAGAAGGCGGGCGTATCGATCTCGATCACCACGGCGCCGCAGAGGCATTGGCCGCGCGCCGTGCCGGCCGGCGTTTTCTTCGCTGTCATGGCGCCCGCACTACCACGTGGGCGCCGCGGCGCGCATCCGGTTGCGGGGCGCTTGGCGCGCGCTACGCTGCCAGCTTGGAGGAAGCAGAATGACGCGAACGCTCGAAGCCGCACGCCCGGAAGATGTCGGGCTCTCATCTGCCGGCCTCGATGGCGTGGACGCGGGGCTGCAGAAGATGATCGACGCGGGCGAGCTTGCGGGCGCGGTGACGCTGGTGGCGCGCCACGGCAAGGTCGCGCGCCGCAGCGTGCTGGGGCTCAACAACATCGCGGCGACGACGCCGCTTCAGGAAGACACGATCTTCCGCATCTTCTCGATGACGAAGCCCGTCACCGCCGTCGCGATGATGATCCTGCACGATGAAGGCAGGTGGCGGCCGGAGGACCCGATCGCCACGCACTTGCCGGTGTTCAAGGACGTCACCGTGTTCGAGGCGCCGGGGAAGAGCGCAGCGCCCAAGCACGCGCCGACGATGCGCGAGCTGATGACGCACACGGCGGGGCTCAGCTACGGCGGCTCACCGGAGCCGTTCGATCAGCCGTTGAAAGACGCGAGGATCTGGCACGCGCCAAATCTCGGCGAGTTCGCTGCGCGGATCGCGGCTGCGCCGCTCGCGTATCAGCCGGGCGAGAAGTGGCTCTACAGCCTGTCGATGGATGTGCAGGGCGCGATCATCGAGGCGCTGTCTGGCCAGTCGCTCGCCGATTTCATGCGCACGCGCATCTTCGAGCCACTGGGCATGAAAGACACGGGTTTCTTTGCGCCGCCGGAAAAGCAGAGCCGCCTCGCAACGCTCTATCGCCAGAGCCGCACCGATGGCCTCGTCGAGATGCCGGATCCGAAAGTGTTCTTCAATTTCGATCACCTGTCCGCGCCGGTCGCGCCCTCAGGCGGCGGCGGGCTGGTATCGACGCTCGATGACTATGCGCGCTTTGCGCAGATGCTGCTGAACCGCGGCGCGTTCGGCGGCAAACGCATTCTGTCCGAGGCGGCCGTCGCGGAGATGACGGCGAACCATTTGCCGGAGTGGATGCTGGAAGCAGGGTTCGGCATCGGCTTCATGCGCATCCGGCCGGGCTTCGGGTATGGCTACAACGGCGCGGTGTTCACCGATCCGGCGGCGGCGGGGCTGCCGGTTGGGCGCGGCACGTATGAGTGGGATGGCGCGGCGCAGACGTGGTTCTGGGTCGATTACGAGAACGACCTCATCTTCGTTGGAATGGTCCAGCGCCTGTCGATGATGCTCGACCAGACCAATTGCCAGCAGCTGACGCAGAAACTGCTCGCGCCCGCCATTCTCTGAAAAAGCGAAGGGCGCGACGGAGAGCCAAAACCGCCGCGCCCTCCTTGGGCCAATCTGCTGTCAGCGATTTACGCGACGGCGCGAGCGGCGAGAGCGATAACGGGCAGCCCCATGATGATGACCAGCGAGGTCGCGGAAGCGATCGAGAGGAGCATCTGCATGGCGGCCGTCCGTTGATCTGAAGAGGCGAAGCGGTGGCGGACTAGGCGACGATGTGGGCGGCTTGGTTCAGCACCGGCATGGCGAGCGCGGCGACGAGGAAGGCGGCGGCGAAGACAGAGAAGAAGCGCGTCATTGGATTGGCTCGTTTGGTTCGATGTTTGAGGATTGGATCGGCTTAGCCGACGATTTGGGCGGCTTGGCTGACCACCGCGTGCGCGCCGGGCGCGAGGAAGAGAGCGGCGAGGGCGAGGCTCATCAGGCGGGTCTTGAGGGTGGTCATCGGCTTGGCTCCGAAAGGGTTTGGCTCATCGCGTCGTTGCGATGATTGGAAGTTAGTTCCGTCCTGGCCGGGCGGCTGTGACCCAGGGCACGGGCTGAAGAGGGGGGCGAATGGCGAAGGAAAAAGTGCGTTGCCGGTGGGCGGTGAAGAACCCGCTCGAAACGGCGTATCACGACGAAGAATGGGGCGTGCCGCAGCGCGATCCGCGCATGTTGTGGGAAATGCTAATGCTCGAGGGCTTCCAGGCGGGGCTCGCGTGGATCACGGTGCTGCAAAAGCGCGAGACGTTTCGGAAGGCCTTCAAGGGTTTTGATCCGAAGAAGGTTGCGCGCTTCGATGAGGATGACATCACGCGGCTGCTCGCCGATCCCGGCATCATCCGGTCACGCGCGAAGATCGAAGCGACGATCAATGGCGCACGCATCTACAACAAGATGATGAAGGACGGCGAGGACTTCGCCGCGTTCTGCTGGTCGTTCACGGACGGCAAGGTCGTCAAAGGCGACGGCAAGACGTTTCCGGCGCAGACGGAGTTATCCGTGACGGTCTCGAAGGCGCTGAAGAAGCGCGGCTTCAAGTTCGTCGGCCCAACCATCGTCTATGCGTGGCTGCAGGCTGTGGGCATCGTGAACGATCACTCGTTAGAGTGCTTCCGGCGCAAGCAGGTTTAGGCCTGTGCGTCTTCATGGCGCGCGTTTCTGAACGGTGAGAGCGCCAGGAACACGTTGACGGCGACGAAGCCTGCGATCGCGATCCAGATCGTTTCGCGGTAGCCGATCGTGTCGGCGAGCACCCCGCCGAGCGGGGCGCCGATCACGATCATGGCGCGATTGATCGAGCGCTGCGTGGTGTTGATGCGCCCTTGCAGCGCGTCGGGCGTGACGCCCTGGCGGTAGCCCATTTCGTGCGCGTTCACGGCGCCGAGCGCGAAGCCGAACAAACCTTGGCCGAGGCTAAGCGCGGCGATGATGAGCATCTTGTCCGCGCCCGCTGCTGGCGTGAGCGCGATAACGGCGCACGCGATGGGCATGAGCGTGCGGCAGGCGAGCACGGCGCCGCCAGCGCCGAGGCGCGCGCCGATCCGCGCTGAGAGAAGAGCGCCGAGGAGACCGGCCGCGCCTGCGCAGGCGAGCGCGATGCCGAGTTCGAACGCGGTCAGGCGTAGCTCAAGCAACGCGAACGGCACAAGGATCGCGCCGATCATGGCGTTGAAGATGAACCAGCCATGCGTCGAGAGCGCGAGCGGGGCGAGCATGCGGTGGCTGTAGCCCCAGGCGAAACCTTCTTTGGTTTCGCGCCACAGGTTCGGCCGCGCCTGTGGTTGCGGCGGCGGCTCGGTGATCTTGAGCCGCGCGATTGCGACGGCGGAGAAGAGATAGGACGCCGCGTCCACGATCAGGGCGAAGGGCGCGGTCATCAACGAGACGAGCGCGCCCGCCACGGCGGGGCCGGACGTTTGCGCGACCGCCGCACCCTGATCGAGCCGGGCGTTCGCGGCGACCAGCATTTCGCGCGGCGCGAGACGCGGCACGAAGGATTGCGACGCGGAATCGTTGAGCAACGTGAACGCGCCGAGCAGGGCGGCGAACGCGAGCACGGTGGGCAAGCCCAGCCAACCGAGCACCCATAACGCAGGGATCGCGCCGAGCAGCGCGGCGCGTGCGAAATCGGTTGCGACGAGGATCGGCTTGCGGCGGCGGCGATCCATCCACGCGCCGAGGAATAGGCCGAACAGAAGATAGGGCAACCAGCGTGCGGCGTTCAGCAGGCCGACATCGGTCGCCGAGCCGGAGAGCGTCGCGATCACCAGCACTTGCAGCGCAAGCGTGGTGATGTGCGTGCCGAACGCCGAGACAGTCTCCGCCGCCCAGAAGCTCAAGAACCCTGGAAGGCGGAAGACGTCCCGGTTGGTTTCAGACATTCAGCGCTGCGCGGTTAGCGCGCGACGCTGATCACTTGCAATTGCGTGAATTCGGCGAGGCCTTCTTCGCCCAGTTCGCTGCCGAAGCCCGATTGGCCCGAGCCGCCGAACGGAATGTTGGGCGCAAGATCGGCGTGCTTGTTCACCCACACCGTGCCGGAGGCCATTTTGTTGGCGACCTCGTAGGCGCGGTCGGCGTTCTTCGACCACACCGAGCCGCCGAGGCCGTAGGGCGAGGCGTTGGCGCGGCGGACGGCGTCGTCCGTGTCGCTGTACTTGATGACCGGCAGCACCGGGCCAAATTGCTCTTCGTCGACGAGGCGCGATCCGTCCGTGATGTCCCGGACGATCGTGGGGCGGATGAAATAGCCCGGCTGATCGGGCACTTCGCCGCCGGCGATGACGTTGCCTTCCTTCTTCGCGCTTTCGAGGATGTCGCGCACTTTGTCGTACTGCATCTTGTTCTGCAGCGGGCCAATGGTGACGCCTTGCTGGAGCCCATCGCCGATGACGGCGTTGTTCGCGAGCGTGGCGAGTTCGTTGCACATCTCGTCGTAGATCGACTCGTGCACATAAAGCCGCTTCATCGCGATGCAGACTTGGCCGTTGTTCTGGAACGCGCCAGCGAACAGCTTCGGCGCGGTCTCCTTCGGGTTCACGTCATCGAGCACGATGCCGGCGTCATTGCCGCCGAGTTCGAGCGTGATGCGCTTCAGTGTCGCGGCGGCGGAGGCCATCACCTTCTTGCCGGTCTCGGTCGAGCCCGTGAAGGAAATCTTGCGTACATCGGGGTGCGCGGTGAGCGCGCCGCCGAGATCGTTCGCGTCGGTGATGATGTTGACGACGCCGGGCGGCAGCACGTCCTTGATGAGTTCGCCGATGCGGAGCGTCGTCAGCGGCGTCGTCGGCGCCGGCTTCACCACCACCGTGTTGCCCGCGAGGAGCGCGGCCGGAAGTTTGAACGCCATCAGGATGACGGGGAAGTTCCACGGCACGATCGCGCCGATCACGCCGAGCGGGCGGCGGTGCGCTTCGACGCGCGAGGTTTCATTGTCGACCAGGATCTTCACCGGCAGGTCGTGCATCGTGAAGTATTTGAAGAACGCGGCCGCGCCGTAGATCTCGCCCATTGCGTCGCCGATTGGCTTGCCTTGCTCTTGCGTGAGCAGGCGCGCGAGTTCCTGGCCGTTCTTCTCCAGAACGTCGGCGATGGCGAGGAGGGCGGCTTTGCGCTCACCGATTGGCTTTGCGCTCCATGCCGGGAACGCGGCCTTCGCGGCGGCGACGGCCTTATCGAGCTGCGCCTTCGAGGCGCGCGGGCACGAGGCCAGCACTTCTTCCGTCGCGGGGTTCACGACATCCATCACGGCGTCGCCGTCTTCGAGCTTGCCGTTGATCAGCAGTTTATAGGCGCTCATCTCGTTTTCTCCCTGGGGTCACGAACTAAGCAACCAAGAGCAGGCGGGCGTCAAACACGTGTTTGTGGCTGACGCTAGGGCGCGGCGGCTTGCCCGGCGCGGAGCGGCGCGACATGATCGGCGCACATCAGGGCCGGCGCACGGCGTCTCCTGGCATGAGATCAGGGGACTGCATGAGCGAAGCCGCAACCGAATCCGCCGCCGCCGAACGCCAAAAAGGGTTCCTGGGATTCATCGAGCGCGTCGGCAATTTGCTGCCCGATCCGATCATGATCTTCGTGTGGCTGATCGGGCTCTTGATGGTGCTGTCGGCGATCGGCGCGGCGCAGGGCTGGTCGGCCTCGCTCACGTATCCGGGCGAGGAAGCGCCCGAATATGGCGTGCTCGAAAACGGCGTGCTGACGTTTACGGCGACGTCGCTTTTCTCCGAAGCGAACATCACAAAGCTCTTTACGGAAATGCCGCGCACGCTCACGGGCTTTGCCCCGCTTGGCATCGTGTTGCTCGTGATGTTCGGGGCGGGCGTCGCCGAGCGCGTGGGGCTTTTTAGCGCGCTCATCCGGGCGAGCCTGCGGAACGCTCCGCGCTTCATCCTCACGCCGCTGGTGTGCATCATCGGCATGGTTTCGCATCATGCGTCGGACGCGGCCTATCTCGTGTTCATCCCGCTGGCGGCGCTGCTCTACGCGGCGGTGGGGCGCCATCCGCTCGTTGGCTTGGCGGCGGCCTTCGCGGCGGTGTCTGGCGGGTTTGCCGGCAACATCACGCCTGGGCAGACGGACGTGCTGCTCTTTGGGTTCACGCAGGAAGCGGCGCAGATCATCGATCCGAACTGGACGATGAACCCGCTCGGCAATTGGTGGTTCATCCTCGCGATCGTGGCGGTGTTCACGCCGATCATCTGGTTCGTCACGGACCGCATCGTCGAGCCGCGGCTCGGCAAATGGGGCGGGGAGGCGGACGAGGATTTGCAGGCGGAGCTTGCGCAATCGGAAGTGACGCCACGCGAACGCGCCGGGCTCGCTTGGGCGGGCGTCGCGGCGCTCTTCGTCGTCGGCGGGTTCGCTGCACTTGCGCTTGCGCCTGGCTATACGCCGTTGATCGATGAGAGCCGCGCGGGGCCGGCAAGCTTGCAGCCGTTTTACGGCTCGCTCGTTACCGGGTTCTTCTTGTTGTTCCTGTTGTGCGGAATCACCTACGGCGTCGCGGTTGGGACGATTCGCTCAGCGAAAGACG
>CAZXNY010000138.1:0-7327 GCA_964642205.1 uncultured Caulobacteraceae bacterium | reverse complement strand
GAAAACATCGCCGCCCGCGCCGGACCGGCGCCCGCGTACTTCTCTGACCTTCCGCCAAATGCGGGCGCCGAGCCCGATGGCCTCGCCGCCTGCGGCGCGCTGATCGCGGACGCGCGCGCCGCTCAAAGCGCGGCGCAATCAGCGGCGGCGCATGCGCTCGAAACACTGATCGCCGATCTCGACGCTGCAACCGCGCGGCTCGAGCGCGAACAGGATCAGGAGACGTGAGGCGCCCGCGCCGCGCCCGCCCGCGCGGCGACACGCTCGGCGTGCTCCTGATCGCCGCCGCCTTCGTCGTTCTGTTCGCGCTCGCCGCGGCTGGCTTCTATCTGCGCCCGCCGCCGACGGATGAAGCAACGCTCTGCCGCACCGACCAACCCGTCAGCGCACACACATACGTGCTGGTCGATGCAACAGACCGCCTCGAACCGCGTCACCGCCGCAAGCTCAGCGCCGTCGTCACGGAAGAACGCGCGCGCCTGCCGCGCTATGGGCGCTTCACGCTCGCCGCAATCCGCGCCGATCGCCCGCAAGAGCCGCGCATCCTATTTTCGCTCTGCAATCCCGGAGACGGGCGCGACGCCAATCCGCTCTACCAAAACACGCGCCGCGCGCAGGAAACCTGGGACGCCGCCTTCGGCGACGCGCTCGACCGCGCCGTACGCCGTGCAGGCGGCGGACGCGGCGCAAACGCCTCACCGCTCCTCGCCGGCGTGCGCGCGGCCGCAGCCGATCCAGACTTTGGACCGGAGATCGCCGCGCGACGCTTCGTGCTGGTGTCGGATCTGCTCGAATTCATGCCCGGCGGCTTCTCGCTCTATGACGATGCTGCAAGCTTCGATACTTGGCGCGCCGCCGATCCGGCCGGCCCCGCCGAGCTTAGCCGCGTCACCGTACGCATAGTGCCGCTCGATCGTCCGGGTGACGCAGCGGCGCAAGCCCGCGCGCGGGACGCATTCTGGCCCCGCTACTTCGACGCGGCGGGCGCGGCGCGCGTGACGTTCGATCCTACGCCGTAACAGTTTGCTGAACTTCCCGTAATTCTCCTCAGGAACAGCAGCCGCAATCCCCAGAATCGCTGCACAAAATTCCGTCTGCGGATCGACGGCGGCGCGCGCGCGACTCACATTACAAATGCTCTCCGAAATTCGTCGGGGGTCGGAGGGTCGGCGTGAGCTTTTCCTGGCAAGGTGCAAGCGGTCGTTGGTACGAGTTCGATGTGGCGCGCGCCAAGCGGGCGTGGGAGCCTGTCGGCGGCGTCTACATGTTCGTGAAACCAGGCGACTATCCAACGATGGAAGCCGCCGGCCCCGTCACGCTCTTCATCGCGCGCACCAGCAACTTCGAGGAAACGCTCGCGCGCCACGAGATGTGGCAATCCGCGCAACAGCTCGGCGCCGGTGAAATCCACCTCCTCGTCGTGCCGGACGAAGCGACGCGCATGCGTGTCGAGAAAGATTTGCTCGACGCGCAGACCCCGATCCTCAACCGGCAAATGCTGCGCCGCGTCGCCTAATCGCGCGCGTCGATCGAGTCCTGAACGGCCCGGCTCGCCCGGGCCGTTTTCATTTGCTCAGACCAGCTCGTCTTTCGGCGCGAGGCGCGTCGTCATCAGCCCCGTCAGCACCACGGTTCCGAAGCAAAGCAGCATCAACGCGCCGAACGCGGAATCGAGCGTCGGATCGAGGTTCGGAAAAATCCGCGAAAACTCGTGCACGACGAACGCATCGAGCAGCATCCCCGGAAACGCCAGCGCCACCGCCGCTTCCGCCTCATCGCCGCGCGCTTCACGCAACATGCGAAGCAGAACCAATGTCAGCAGCACCATCGCGAACGGCGCCGCCACAAACAAAATGAAGCGCGGCCCCTCATCGGGCACGAAGAAATACTGTCCCGCGAACCGGAACGCCGCCGTCGCAATCAACCAGATCAAGAATCCGACAGCCGCAGCGCGCAATATCATCGGGCTTCTCCCTCGCTGCCGCGCAACGCCATCAGCTTTGCGACGACGTCCGCCAATTGCCGCTCCGGCACGGACGTGGACATCATCCCCGCCGCTGTCTCGCGCAGATAAGCCGCGATCTCGCCCGCCGGCGCGTCCTCGGTCAACAGGCGAACAACCTCCGGCGCGTAGGATTCGTATTCGTCTTCCGGCACGCCGCAGCCGATCGGATCCCAATCGCGCCACAGCACAGTATTTACGGCGCGCAGCAAGACGCGCGTCTGCCGCCTTACCTCGGACGTCATTGCTTCAACAGCTCACGCGAAATAATCACACGCATGATCTCGTTGGCGCCTTCCAGAATCTGGTGCACGCGCAGGTCGCGCACGATGCGCTCAACTTCGTAGTCGGCAAGATAGCCGTAGCCGCCGTGAATCTGCAGCGCGTCGTTCGCGACTTTCGATCCGGTGTCGGTCGCGAAGCGCTTGGCCATCGCGCAAAGCTGCGTCGCGTCCGGCGTTTGCGCATCGAGCGCTTGCGCGGCGCGATGCAGCAGCGCGCGCGCGGCCTCTAGCTCCGTCGCCATGTCCGCGAGCTTGAACTGCGTCGCCTGAAAATCCGCGATGGCGCGCCCGAATTGTTTGCGCTCCTTCGAGTACGCAAGCGCCCGGTCGAGCGCGTCGCATGCGCCGCCGAGCGAACACGCGCCGATGTTCAGCCGTCCGCCATCGAGCCCTTTCATCGCATAGCGAAAGCCTTGGCCCTCCGGTCCGATCCGGTTCGTTACCGGCACGCGCACGCTATCGAACATCACTTGCGCCGTCGGTTGCGCGCGCCAGCCCATCTTGTTTTCGGGCTTGCCAAAGGAGAGTCCCTTCGCGCCGTTCTCAACGATGATCGCGGAGACGCCGCCGGCGCCCTCGCCGCCCGTGCGGCACATCACGACGTAAAGATCGGAAAATCCGCCTCCGGAGATGAATGCCTTCGCGCCGTCGATCACGTAGTCATCGCCATCGCGCCGCGCGCTCGTGCGCAAGCTTGCCGCGTCCGAACCCGCGTTCGGCTCCGTCAAACAATAGGACGCGATCAGCTCCATGCGCGTCAGCTTCGGCAAGAAATGCTGGCGCAATCCATCGTCGCCGAACGAATCGATCATCCACGAACACATGTTGTGGATCGAAAGAAACGCCGCCGTCGAAACGCACCCGCGCGAGAGCTCTTCGAAGATGATCGCCGCATCGTGCCGCGACAGGCCCGAGCCGCCGACATCCTCGCGCACATAAATGCCACCGAACCCAAGCTCGGCGAGCGCAACCAAGGTCGGGCGGTCAAGCCGCTCTTCGCGCTCCCATAGCGCCGCATTGGGGCGCAGCCGTTCGCTCGCAAACGCGCGCGCGGTGTCGGCGATCATCACCTGGTCTTCGCTCAGCATGGTCCGCTTATAGCGCGCTGCTTGACCGGTGCGAGTCCGGGGCGTACCCGCCCCCGCTCGGGAGGGGCGCGTGAGCGAAGCGGGCAAGGCGGCAAACATGCTGGGCGCGGCTTGGCCGCTTGCGCTGGCGGGCGTTGGCGTTGCCTTGCTCAGCGGGATGGACGCGGCGATCAAAGCCGCGACAGAGAGCGCGCACGTGCTCGCCGTAACGCTCGGGCGCTACGTGTTTGGCGCAGCGTTCGCGCTCGCGATCTGGAATCACGCCGGCCGTCCTTCGATCTCCGCCGAAATGTGGCGCGCGCACGGCGTGCGCGGCGTCGTCATCGCCATGAGCGCGACGAGTTTCTTCTGGGCAATCTCGGTCTTGCCGCTCGCTGAGGCCGTGACCATCGGCTTTGTCGCGCCGCTGCTCGTGCCGCCTGTCGCGCGCCTGATGATTGGCGAGCGTATGCGCGCGATCAACATCGTCGCGGCGCTTGTCGGTTTCGCCGGCGTGTTGATCGCCATGCAAGGCGCCCCGCCCGCATCCGAGGCGCCGCAGCGCGCGCTCGGCACGGCGGCGGTGCTGTTTTCAGCCGTAACCTATGCGGTTTCGCTCACGCTGATGCGCGCGCGCGCGCAACGCGATGGCGCGCCGATCGTCAATCTCATGGCCTCGTTCGTGCCCGCGGTGATCGTGGCGGCGCCGACCATGATCGTTGCGCCGCCGCCGCCATCGCATGCCTACGGCCTGATGGCGCTGATCGGTTTGCTCGGCGCATGCGGCATGTATCTGATGGCGCGCGCTTATGCTGCGGCCGAAGCGCAGTCGTTGGCGCCTCTCCAATACACCGAGCTGATCTGGGCCGGCGTCTACGGTTATCTACTGTTCAACGAAACGCCGCGCCCGGAGGTTGTCTCGGGCGCGGCGGTGATTGTCGCGGCCTGCGCGCTGCTCGCTTGGGACGAGCGGCGGCGCGGACGTTTTCGGCCGGCGTAATTACGCGGCGATCGTCACGGTCGCTTCGCCGCTCTCGCGGTTCACGAGGCACTCGCCGCTGCGGCGCGCGCCGTCTTCCGCGAACACGGTGATCGAGACACGGAAGCGCTCGCGCGTCGCGCCTTCGGCGCGGGCGCGCACGCGGGCCGGCGTCGGTTGAACTTGCGCGAGCGCGGCGGCTTCGCAGATCGATTCCGCACGGCTGACGGTGACGCGCGCGTAAGCAGGCGCGGCGGCGGCGGCAAATGCGATGGCGGCGGCGAGGGCCAGCGCAGCGATACGGCTCAGTTTCATGGTAGATTCTCCCCGCGCGCCAGCTTGGCGCGCCTTGGTGACTTGTGTATCGCCGACTACGCCTCGGCCAAGGGAAAATTTGTATATGCAGGATATACAAATCCTATTGGAGGACGTGGCCGCCCAGTGCCTGGGCCATGCCGCGCGCCGCTCCGGTCGCGCAATCTCCAATTATTTCAACGATCTGCTGCGGCCGCTGGATATCAACCTGCCGCAATACGGCCTCCTGGTGGCGATCGGCCGGGATCCTGACCGGACGCTTTCGGCCATCGCTGAGGCGCTTGGGCTCGACGACACCACCCTCACCCGCAACCTCGCCGTGCTGAAGCGCCGCGGTCTCGTCGCGGCCGAGGGCGGGCGCGGGCGCGGCGGCAAACGCGTGAGCCTCACGGAAGCCGGCGTCGCGCTCACGCGCCGCGCGGTCGAGATCTGGGCCGAGGCGAACGCCGCGATCACCGCGCATATGAGCGAAAGCGAGCTCGCCGCTGGCCGCGCGTTCTTGCAAAACCTCGAAGCGGCCGCACTCGCAGCGCGCGCGCAGCCGGGGCGGCGCCCATGACAACGTTGCCTGCAGACGCGATGCCCTTCGCCAAACTGATGGGCGTGGAAGTGCTCGAATCCAGCAAAGACGGCGTGAAAGGCCGCCTTTTGGTGCGCGACGATCTCTGCACCACCGGCGGCATTTTGCATGGCGGCGCGATCATGGCGTTCGCGGATTCGCTTGGCGCGATTGCGGGATTCCTCGCGCTGCCCGATGGCGCCGCGGGGACCACGACGTTGGAGAGCAAGACCAACTTCCTCGGCGGCGCGAAGGCCGGGACGCATGTCATCGGTATAACGACGCCCGTGCATCGCGGGCGGCGCACCAGCGTGTGGCAAACGAAGATTGAGACCGAAGACGGAAAGCCGGTTGCGCTCGTCCTCCAGACGCAGATGGTGCTCGGCGGCTAAACGCGAAAAGTTCCCTAAGCTCGCATCAAAATTCAGCGCGCATGAGTTTCTCTGATCGGGAACCTAGCGCCGCTACCGCCGTTAACCCGCCGCTAGGGCGCTGCTTGGCCCAGCGTTGGGAGACGTAGCCACCATGAGAACCGCATTCGCCGCCGGCGTCGCCGCGTGCGCACTCGCGCTTGCAGCCTGCGGACAATCCGCCGTGCAAGGCAGCGCCGAAGAAGCCGGCGAACGCGCCGACACGCAATTCGAGCAAGCCACCGAAGGGTCGACAGACCTTAGCGATGGGCCGCTCGAAAATGCTGGCGAGGCCATCGACGAGGCAAAGCAAGACGCGCAGGCCGCGACCGATGGCAACTCCGCCACGCAGCCCTAACCGACACAACGAAGTCTGAGGAGACGATCATGAAAGCGTTCATTCTTGCCGGCGCTGCTGCGCTCGCGCTCGCCGCCTGCGGTCCGCAAAGCAACACCGCCGAGAAAGCAGGTGAAGCTCTCGATACACAAGCCGAGCAAGCCGCGACCGGCGATACCAATCTGAGCGATGGCCCGATGGAAAACGCGGGCGAAGCAGTCGACGCCGCGCGTGAAGCGAACGCCGAAGCGCAGCAAGACGCGGCGACGGCGATCGATCAAGCGAAGCAATAGGCCGCTTTCGCAATTAAGACGGGACCGGACGGTGCGCAAGCGCCGTCCGTTTTCGTGCGCGTACACACATGCAATTTTGGAAAATTGCAGGCGCGAATTTTCACACTTGCGTGACGGAAAATCCCTGCGCAGTCTTCGCGCGGGCCTGGAGGAGGACTTGAAATGAAACGTTTGATGATCGCCGTGACCGCGCTCGCAGCGCTCGGCCTTGGCGCCTGCACGCAGCAGGAAGCCGAAAACGCTGGCAACGAAGCCGAAGCCGCCGCGACCGATGCGGGCAACGCCGTCGAAGAAGCCGCGCAGGAAACGGGCGAAGCGGTTGAAGGCGCGGTCAACGATGCCGCGACCGCCGTCGAGCACGCAACGGACGACAATCCGGCGACGAAGTAAGCGCGACCAACAGCGCAAATGGCTTAGGGGCGCCGCGAAAGCGACGCCCCTTTTCATTTACGCCGCGCGCTTTTCCGTTGCGCCGTTGAACAGGAAATCGTTCCCGTCGAACGAGACGCGCACCGTGTCGCCGTCCTTCACGCGGCCTTCGAGGATCGCGCGCGCGAGCGGATCCTGCACGTCCTTCTGGATCACGCGCTTCAAGGGCCGGGCGCCATAAGCCGGATCGTAGCCGCGCCGCGCCAGCTCGGCATGCGCGCGCGCATCAAGCTCGAGCGTGATCGATCGGTCGGCCAACAGCTTCTCCAGCCGCTTCAGCTGGATCTTCACGATCTCGCCCATCTGCGCCTTTTGCAGGCGCTGGAAGAGGATGATCTCGTCGATCCGGTTGAGGAATTCCGGCCGGAAGCGCGCGCGAATTTCGCCCATCACCTGCTCACGCACGTCATCGACGTCCGCGCCCTCTGGCTGTTCAGCCAGATAATGCGCGCCCGCATTCGACGTCATGATCAGAATGACGTTCTTGAAATCGACCGTGCGGCCTTGGCCATCGGTGAGGCGCCCATCGTCAAGCACTTGCAGCAGGACGTTGAACACGTCCGGATGGGCTTTCTCGATCTCGTCGAACAACACGACCTGATACGGCCGCCGGCGCACGCTCTCGGTGAGTACGCCGCCCTCTTCGTAGCCA
>CAZXNY010000137.1:0-7451 GCA_964642205.1 uncultured Caulobacteraceae bacterium | reverse complement strand
GACCAGCAGGCGATAGGCGCGCGTGCAAATCTCGATCTTCCGGGCCGCCGTATCGGCCTGGCCCTTCTCGTCAAAAGCCATAACCACGACGGCCGCGCCGTAGCGCTGCACTTTCTTGGCCTGCTCCAGAAACTGCGCCTCGCCCTCTTTCATCGAGATCGAGTTGACGATCGCCTTGCCTTGCACGCACCGCAGGCCCGCCTCGATCACGCTCCATTTCGAGCTATCGACCATCACGGGCACGCGCGCGATATCCGGCTCGCCGGCGATGTAGTTGAGGAAGCGCGTCATCGCGCTCGCGCCGTCGATCAGATCGGCGTCCATGTTCACGTCGAGAACATTGGCGCCGTTGTCGACCTGCTGGCGCGCGATCGCGGCCGCCGCCGCGAAGTCTTCCTTCTCGATCAGCTTACGAAACTTCGCCGAGCCCGCCACGTTCGTGCGCTCGCCGACGATGATGAAATTCGAGGACGCGTTGGTCATTCTTGCACTTCAAGTTCGATGAAACGTCTTTGACGCGCCGAAAGGCGCGTCCCTCGAATCCATTTCGGCGTCGTGTCGAGAACTTCTCCGATCTCATGGCGAAGCCGCAAGCGGTTCTGCATCTGCGAGGCGCGTCCGCCTGACACCGACGCGCGCTCGTGAAGCTGCTCAGCTATGAGCCGAAACTCCACGTTGTTGCGCGACAGCGACCGGCCAATCCGTGTCCATGATTCCCGAGAATCCAGCGTCCCTATACGATGAAACGCCGAAAGCGTGTCGTAGAGGTAGCAGAGCCACGTGACATACACATCGCGCGATATCACGCCCAGCCGATAGTGCTCCCACTGATCGATCTGCAGAGCCCAATATTGTGCATAGAAGCTGTAGGTCTCATCCCAGGCAACCGGCTCATCCGCCTTTGTGCGAGCCGAAAGCGCGCGGCGCGCCGCTGCCATCTCTTGAAAGCGCGCGTTCATCGCCTGCAAGACCGCCGCCTCGCGCTCCATGCGTTTGGCGTGTTGGTCACGGCGGGCATTGATCACACCGACGACAAGCGAGGTTGCGCCGACCACGACGCCGAGCGCCGTGACGACCTGCGAAACATCGAGTGGTGCAAGCGCTGCCACGTCACGCCGCTGCGTTAAACGGCTCAAGCCCCGAGAGCCGGAGCTTGGCTTCGTGCGGTTTGAACGCGCGCGGCTTCACGCCTTCGATCGCATGCACGAGGTGCGAGATGTGATCGGGCGTGGTGCCGCAGCAGCCGCCAAGCACGTTAACGAGCCCGCTCTTGGCCCACTCAGCGTAGTGCGCTTCCATCGAGTGCGGGGTTTCATCGTAGCCGCCCATCGCGTTCGGCAGCCCCGCATTCGGATGCGCCGAGATCGGACAATCGGCGACGCGCGCGAGATCGGCGAGGAACGGACGCATGTCTTCGGGCCCGAGCGCGCAATTGAGGCCAATCGCCCACGGACTGGCGTGGCGCACCGAATTCCAGAACGCTTCCGTCGTTTGCCCCGAGAGCGTGCGCCCCGAGCGATCCGTGATCGTGCCTGAAATCCAGAGCGGCAATTCCTCGCCCGTTTCGTCGAACGCCTCCCACGCGCCCCAGAACGCGGCCTTGGCGTTGAGCGTATCGAAGATCGTTTCGACGAGAAGAATATCGGCGCCGCCTTCCATCAGGCCAAGGCATTGCTCTTTGTACGCCGCCGCCATGCCCTCGAACGTCGCATCGCGCCGCGCCGGATCATTCACGTCCGGCGAGAGCGAAAGCGTCTTGTTCGTCGGCCCGATCGACCCCGCCACCAAACGCGGGCGCTTGTCCTCAGCCTCAAGCGCATCGCACGCCTCGCGCGCAATCCGCGCACCGGCCGCGTTGATCTCGCGCGCGATCTTCTCCATCCCGTAATCGCCTTGGCTGATCACGGTGCCCGAGAACGTATTCGTCGACGCGATGTCGATGCCCGTGCCGAGATACGCGTCGTGCACTTGGCGAACCAAGTCAGGGCGCGTCAGGCACAGGATGTCGTGATTGCCTTTGAGCGGATGGTTGTGGCTCTCGAAGCGCGGGCCGCGATAATCCTCTTCCGTCAGCTCGAAGCCCTGCAGGAACACGCCCCACGAGCCATCGAGCACGAGGATGCGCTGCTTCATTTCCGCCTGCGCCCAGGCGAGGCGTTCAGTGCGCGTGCTCATGCGGCCTCCTCCGCGCCGGCAGCAGGCGCCGGCGGCGTTTTCACACCGAGCGTGCGGCAAAGCGCCAGCACCAGTTCGGCGCGGTTCAATGTGTAGAAGTGGAAGTCCCGGACGCCTTCGCGGCGCAATTCCGTGCACAATTCGATCGCCTGCGCGGCGGCGACGAGTTGGCGCGTTTCGGGATCCTTATCGAGCCCATCGAACAGATGCTCCAGCCAATCGGGCACGCTCGCCCCGGCGGCAAGCGCCATGCGCTTTGCGCCCTTGAAGTTCGAAACCGGCATGATCCCCGGCACGATCGGCGCTTTGATTCCAGCGCGCGCGACTTGATCGCGGAAGCGCAGAAACGAATCTGCTTCGAAGAAAAATTGCGTGATCGCCCTCGAGGCGCCCGCATCGAGCTTGCGCTTCAAATTGTCGATCTCGGCGTTCCAATTCCGCGAATCCGGATGGCGCTCGGGATAGCACGCGACCGAAATCTCGAACGGCGCGATCTTCAGCGCGCCTTCGACGAGATCGGACGCATAGGCGTAACCGCCCTCGAACGGCTCGTAACGCGCCCCGATGCCGGCGGGCGGATCGCCGCGCAGCGCAACCAGGTGCCGCACGCCCGCTTCCCAATAGTCGCGGATCACCTCGTCGATTTCCTCGCGCGTCGCGCCGACGCACGTGAGGTGCGCCGCCGCGCGCAGCTGCGTTTCGCGCGCTATGCGCGCGACCGTGCCGTGCGTGCGATCACGCGTCGAGCCGCCCGCGCCATACGTGACCGACACGAACGACGGCCCCAGCGGCTCAAGCCTGCGAATGGCGCGCCACAGCTTTTCCTCAAGCTCCGGCGTCTTCGGCGGCGAAAACTCGAACGAGAACGACAATCCCGAAGGATTGCGCACGGCCTGCGCGATCGCGCTTTCCTGTGCCTGAGTCATTATGCTGCCTTCTCCGGCGCGGCCGCGAGGCCCGCTTTATCGCCAGCCCAGATTTTCACGGTGAGTTGCTGCGCGCCCACGCCTTTCGGCGCAAGCGTGGTTGTGTGAATGTTCGGCACGCCCGCGTCCGCGCACCACGCGGCAATGTCGGCGTCCGAAAACCCCAGGCGCCGGTGCGCGTGCTGCTCGCGCAGGAATTCCAGCGCGTGCGGCGCAAAATCCACGATGACCAGCCGCCCGCCCGGCTTCAGCAGACGCACCGCTTCCTTCACCGCGCGCTTCGGGTCCGCGAGGAAGTGCAGCACGTGATGGATCGTCACCAAATCGGCCGCCGCGCCTGACACCGGGGGATCGTAAATGTCGCCATAGCGCACAGCCGCTTTGGATTCCGGCAGCCCATCGAGCGTTGCGCGCGCCACAGACAGCATTTGCCGGCTCGTATCGAAGCCCTCCGCACGCCGCACGCGGTCCGCGAACACTTCGATCAACCGCCCAGCGCCGACGCCGGCATCGACCATCAGATCGAACGGCCCTTCGCCCGCCGCGGCGAGCACCGCCGCTTCGATATCCGCCTCCGGCAGATGCAGCTTGCGAATGCGATCCCAATCGCGTGCGCTCGATTCAAAGTACGCGCTCGCCGCCGCATCGCGCGCGGCGCGGATGTCCCGCAGCCGCTCGGCATCGCGCGCAAACACCGGGTCGGCCGGATCGGCGAGCGATGCGATCAGCTCGACCAATGCCCCTTCTGTCCCCGGCGCCCCAGCCAGCCGGTAGAAAACCCAGGCCCCCTCCGGCGCCCGCGCTACAAGTCCCGCATCGGTCAGCACCCGCAAATGCCGGCTCACCCGCGGCTGGCTCTGCCCAAGCGCCTGCGCGAGTTCCCCCACCGCCAATTCGCCCTGCGCCAGTAGCGCCAAGGTCCTCAGCCGGGTCGCCTCCCCCGCCGCGCGCAGCAGCCCAACCAGCCTTTCGGCCGGCAGCGGGCTCGCAAAGCGAGAGGGAGATATAAACATACCTTTATATGTCATGGCCGAAGCCCCCGCGCAACAGCGATTCATCCGCGGATCAGATCAGCCCCTCCAATCATTGATTAACCGAACCCCTCTTCATATGTGGCGGCGGGGACCACGTAGAATGCGCACTCTCTTTTTCACTTTCGCGGCCGCCGCTTGCTTGGCTGGAACCGCCCACGCGCAGGAAAGCGCAAACGACCCTGCCGAGGGTTTTAACCGCTCCATGTATTCCGTGAACGACGCGGTCGATCGCGCCGTGCTCGAACCCGTCGCACGCGGCTACCGCGCCGTCACGCCGTCGCCGGTTCGCGCGGGCGTGCGCAATTTCCTGCGCAATTTGCGCGGTCCGGTGATTTTCGCGAACGACGTGCTGCAAGGGGAGTTCTCGCGCGCCGGCAACACCGCGAGCCGCTTTGCGATCAATTCCACGTTCGGCGTCGCCGGCTTGGTCGATGTCGCGAACGAAGTCGGAATCGAACATCACGACGAAGATTTTGGCCAAACGCTTGCGGTTTGGGGCGTTCCGGCCGGGCCTTACGTTTACATGCCGATCTTCGGTCCTTCGAATGTGCGCGACAGCGCTGGCCGCGTAGTCGATATCGCGCTCAATCCGCTCACCTGGGCGGAATTCGACGGTGAAGACGAGTTCATGGCCACGCGCAGCGTGCTTGGCGCCGTTTCCACGCGCGAAGAGTTGATTGAACCGATCGAGGACGTTCGCAACAACTCCATCGATCCTTACGTAACCATTCGCAGCACCTACGCGTTGACACGTGAAAGTGCGATCCGAAACGGCCTTCAGGATGTCCAAGACTTGCCGGAATTTGAAGCGATAGACGAAGCGCCGGCAGAGCTTCCCACGGAAACAACGGGAAACATTGCCAGTGAGGGCGAACAGGGGATTCCACAGTGACGTCGCTTAGCTTTACCCGCTCAGGTTTTTTCGCCGCGCTCGCCGCTGCCGCCTTGATGGCCGCCGCGCCTGAAGCGCACGCCGCACGCAACTCGGCCGCTGAAGGCTATGTGCAGGAAAATGCAACAGCTGCGCTCGCCTCGCTCGCGAACCGCAGCCAATCGGCAGATGCGCGCCAACAGCAATTTGGCCGCCTCATGGGCCAATTCGCCGACGTGCCGCGCATCTCGAACTTCGTGCTCGGCCGTTACTCGACGTCGCTCCGCAGCGACGCGGCGCTCCGCACCGAGTGGCAAACCACGTTCCAAGAGTACGCGATCGCCGTGTACGAAGACCAACTCGATCGGTTCCGCGGCAACGCCATTCGCGTAACCGACTCCGTTGAGCGCGTGCCGGGCCGTGACGTGATCGTGCGCAGCCAAGTCACGCCGCGCGGCCGCACGCAGCCGATGAACGTGCAATGGCGCATCCTGCGTTCGAGCGATACGGCCGCCTGGAAGGTGGTCGACGTTTCGCTCGTGCTCGATGGCAACGAGATCTGGCTCGCTCAGCAACAGCAACGCGATTTCCTCGCGCAGCTTGACCGCAACAACGGCAACATCCGCGCGCTCATCACCAGCGTGCGCGCCTCGACCGCTGAAATGCGCCAGCGCATCCGCGCCCGCAGCTAAGCGATCAGCCAATCGAAAACGCGAAGGGCCCGCTCAAGCGGGCCCTTTTGCTATTGGATTACGCGAACAGCGCCCGCGTCGCCGCCGGCAAATCCGGATCGGCCCGGTGAAACACGAAGCTCACCTGATCGTCGCGCACGTCATAGAAGAGCACGCTCACGCCCAACTCCTCGAACGCCGGCATGAACGGCGCCAGCGAGCGCGCATCGTCGCGTGGCGCGGGCAGCACAAAGAAGCGCGTCAGCCCTGCCCCACGCGGCGCGGCGAGCGCAAGCTGGCCCACCCCGCGCACGAGATCGGCGATCTCGGCATCGCCGCGAATTTCGAACGCCAGCGTCTCCGCGCCCAGCGTCATCGCGAAATCCGCCTTCAGCGGCCCCGCCGACGCTTCATCCAGCCGGTAACCCTTGAGCGAGAGCGCCTCGTGCAGCGCCGCCACGACACGCCGCTGCACTTTGTGGGCGCGCGCGACGTTGCGCGAAATTTCGTAGAGCGATGTCTCCATCCGCTCGTCTTCGTCGGCGGCGAGCGCGCCGAGTTTCGCGATGTGACGCGCAAACGTTGGGCTCAGCCCCGCCACCGCGAGAAAGCCATCGGCGATGCGCGGCGCATCGAACGGCCCCAGCAGCACGTAATCGCGCCCACCAATCTCCGCGCGTTTCGCGAGCGGCGCCCCAGCGAGCCGGCGTACCGGATCGCGGATGTCCTGTTCTGTAAGATACTCCGACGACAACAGCAGATGAAACTTGCCCGCCTCGTCGATCGCGATCGCCACGCGGCGTTTGCGGCGCGCCGGCGCATCGCGCATGAATTCCACGCGCAGCAGATTCTGATCGCGCTCCGTTAGCGCCGCGCCCAGCGCGATCTTGTCGTTGGTGCGCTCCAGAAAGAGGTGCACGTCGTCGCGGCGCGCAAAGCTTGCGCCCTCGCCCGCGGGCTCGAGCGCATCGCGCGCGCTCCAGCGCTGCGGTGGCGCCCAGGCGGCCCATGACGCCGAGAGCGCGGCGTAAGCTGCGTCGAGTTCGGCCGGGTCTTCGATAATGCGCAGCGCCATTGCCTGTTCATCGCCTTTGAAGCGGCCAGCGCCAACCGCGCGCGCCAGGAAAGCGAAATTTCACCGAAGGTCGGCGCCCACGGCGTCACCGACCGCGGCAAAGCCCTCCGCCTCCAACCGCATCGCCACGCTGCGCGCGATCTTCGCCGCCAAGCTCGGCCCCTCGAACACCAGCGCGGTATAGAGCTGCACCGCGCTCGCGCCGGCTTTGATCTTCGCGAGCGCCCCGCCGCCGCCTTCGATCCCGCCTGCACCAATCAACGGCACGCGCCCTTCGACCGCGCGCGCGAACAGCCGCAGCATCTCCGTTGATGGCGTGAACAGCGGCCGCCCCGAAAGCCCGCCCGTTTCGCTCCGGTATTTCGACGCAAGGCTGCCCGGCCGCGCGATCGTGGTGTTCGACACGATGATCCCATCGAGATGCGCGTTCAGCACCACGGCGACGATGTCCGCCACCGCGCTTTCATCGAGATCGGGCGCGACTTTTAGGAACACCGGCCTCGCGCCATGCTCAGCCGTCAGCGGCCCGCGCGCTTCCGCCATGCGCCCAAGCAAGTCTTCGAGCGCGCCGCGCTCCTGCAGGCCGCGCAGACCGGGCGTGTTCGGCGAAGAAATGTTCGCGGTGATGTAGCTCGCGAACGGCCAAACCCGCGCCATCCCGATCACGTAGTCCGCCGCGCGATCGGCGCTCTCTTTGTT